>DAIEIW010000157.1:0-2742 GCA_027351205.1 Acidithiobacillus sp. | reverse complement strand
GCGTCGCAACAGGCGCACAATGGCCTCGGCCTCCAGAAAGTGATCGCGGATGAACTCCGCCAGTCGGAGCGCCAGACGCGCCTTGTTCCGCGGCAGGATCGCCGTGTGCGGAATGGGCAATCCCAGAGGATGCCGAAAGAGTGCGACCACCGCAAACCAGTCCGCGAAGGCTCCCACCATGGCCGCCTCCGCAAAGGCCCCCACCCAGGCCCAGGGCCCGGCAAAGTCATGCGCTGCCGCCACCAGAAACAGCGCCAGCGCCCCCAGCAACAAACCCAGCGCCCAGCGGCGCAGCACACGCAGTCTTCGAGTCCGGTCTGGTTTAGCGGCGGTCACTATAGCTCCTGTAGGTGAGGGCGGGCACGGGCGCATCCCTGAGGTGTCTGGCCCGGAGTTTAGCAGAAGGCAGCGCCTGCCCGGTAAAAGTGCGGCAAGGGCTTGAAGCGCTGACAGCACCGGTCGTAGTATGGACAGGCGACAGGAGAAGTCCTACAGGGGGAACGCATGCGCCTGTTTTTAGCTATTTTTCTGCCATTTCTGGTATTTTTCACCATTGGCCGCCCGATTGCGGGGATTATTTGCCTGATTTTGCAGATCACGCTGATCGGCTGGGTGCCCGCAGCCATCTGGGCGGTGTATGCGCTGAGTCAGTACAAGACGGACAAGAAGATCGAAAGGGCGTTGGGGAGGTAACATCCCGACAGGAATTAATGATGCCTGAGTTTAAAATTCTACAGGAATAACAAAACCAGACGGATGATACATTCCGTCTGGCAGGGCTTGACCGGGTAAGGCCTGGATAGCTCGATTTCACCGGGTTCAGCATCTTTCCGACGAGTGCCACTCAGATGGCGAGGCCCGCCATTTGGCGGGCTTGCATACTATTTGCAACGTTCTATGGCATGGTAACCATCAGAACGGTTGTGCATAATGAATAGTGTAAATATCATTTTAACTCATTGTATCATAGGCTTTTAGTTTACACTTCGTAAGCTCTGACGTAAACAAACTGGCATTCCGGCAGATATTGTTTACAATTGAGTCCAAAGAACGCCGAGTATTGTAGCAAACGCACCAAGGGAGATGCCCGTGCGGGCCGTGGCCCGTCTGGTCCGGGAGCGTACGCCAAGAGTTCATGGCAGCTTAGCAGATTTTTGACGCTGCAGAAGGCTGTCAGCCCAATCAGCCAAGGCATCGATCTCAGCCGCCAGTGCTTCCGGTCTCGGCAGAGGACGGTTCAATGCAGCGGCGGCACCGTGCAACAACTCGGAGCAGCGACCAAAAGCGTCCCGCATCGCTTCACAAGCAGACACTGTGATCGCGGTCAGTTTGACCATCCCTGCCGTTCTTACTTCGTTGGACAGTCGCCTAATGACATGCCCGACAACTTCTTCAACCGCGATCTCCCACGTATCGCGTAGTGTGCCAGCGATAGATTTGACGGACCTGCGCCATTCGTCATCATTGCCTTGCTCGAATTGATAGCGTTCACCTACAAGCTGATTCCCCAGACTTTCAGTGATGTCACTGACCCGATGCGCTTTGAATGGCGGCTCACTGCGGCAGAAGCCCGCCTTGTCAGCACCCCTGTCGATCGAGATGATCGCCACCTGTGGCTTGGGCTGAACCGTGCTTATCGGGTTGTCTCCCAAGACTACTACCGGTAGGATGTTGGGCATCTGTTCCAATGTGTGTCAACAATGGTTATCGACGTGCTTCAGCGAGACGACTTGCCGTTTCCGCGCTCGCTTCCAGAGTTCCAGCGACTGTTCTCGAACGAAGCAGCATGCGCGGCCTACCTTGAGCGCGCGAGATGGAGTGATGGATTCCTCTGTGACCACTGCGGCTCGTCTGATGAGCCGTACCGATTTGCTAATCGCCCCGGCGTTCTCCGGTGCCGCCATTGCAACCGCGATACGAGCCTCACCGCTGGCACCGTCATGGAGCGCACACACACGCCGCTCTCGGTTTGGTTCTGGGCGGCGTATTTGGTCACCAGTCAGACACCCGGCATATCGGCTGTTCAGTTCCAGCGGCAACTCGGATTGTCGTGCTACGAAACTGCCTTCCAGATTCTTCACAAGCTGCGCGCCGGCATGGTGCGACCAGATCAGGATTGGATCGGCGGTAAGCCCGAAGAAGTCGTCGAGGCCGATGAAACCTACGTGGGCGGACGTACGCGCGGCAAGGGGCGCGGCGTCCATGATATGGTCATCGTGGCAGGTGCTGTCGAAGTTCGTCAGCGCAAGCATACCAGCAGCCTTAACAAGCGGAAGAGTGGGCGGTATGCCGGTCGTGTCAGGCTCGCCCTGGTGCCGGACAGAAGCGCCAAGTCTTTGGGTGGCTTCATCGAAAGCGCCGTGGCGCCAGGCGCCACCATTATCACCGACGACTGGAGCGGCTACGCTGGCCTTGCCAAGCGCAACTATCTCCACACAGCTGTCCCGGAACGGGGCGATATGCAAGTCGCCGAATCCTTTCTGCCTATCATCCACCTCGTGTTCTCCAATCTCAAAACCTGGCTGCGCGGCATCCATCACGGCGTCAGCCCGCAACATCTGCAGGCGTACCTCAATGAGTTCACGTTCCGTTTCAACCGCCGCTTCTACCCCTTCAACGCCTTCCGCTCCCTGCTTGGCATCGCGGGCGATGTCACCGCGCCAACCTATGCCGAGCTTTATGCCAAAAAATCACGATCCACTACATCTAGCGGGTTTGGGAGCTAACCCGATAAGCACGGTT
>DAIEIW010000153.1:0-4428 GCA_027351205.1 Acidithiobacillus sp. | reverse complement strand
TTCCGATCATACCCGCATGGCCGACGGCGACAAAGTCCTGCCGGATCTATTCTTCGGCAGCGCCGGGCGACAACGCTGGTTGCAAAGTATTCCCTGTACCCTGGCTTTGCTCTGCGCGAGCTTTACGATGCTGCATGACTGGCGCTGGGGCCTGGTGCTGCTCGTCGTGCTGCTGGCATGGGTAGTCTGGCGCTGCCCCTGGAGTCTGCGCACGAATCAGGACGTGCCGCAGGCCCTGTTGTCCGGCAGAGACGGCGGTCTGCAGGTACGGATGGACGGCGGCAGCGTGCTGCCCGTTCGTCTGCGCGCCCGGCCATATCTGCACCCGCGCCTCGGCATGATCCCCCTGCGGGGCGGCGATGGCCGTCGCGCGGTGCTGATCGGTCTGTTTGCCGCCGGGGACGATTCCTGGCGACGCTGGCGCCTCAGGCTGCGCCAGGAATGGGACGCAAAAACGGAGACTGCTGATCCCGCTGACTGATACTGTCCGCCGCGACGGCACGGCGTTGCGGGTGATCACTGTTGAAATGACAACCGCGGGATTCTTCTCGCAGCAGCGCGGCACAGGTGAGGATTTCCGCGCATTGGCAGAGGTTGCGCAGTTCCTGATACGGCTGCGGTCCGCACAGACTGTCGCTGATGCGCGCACCCCGTTCGTCCCAATACGCGCAGGCGGCGCGCAAACCCTCGTCGTTGCGGACGATGCCCGCCGCCTGCCACATATTTGCCTGTAGGTTCTGCCGCAGGGCGCTGATGTCCGTCCAGTGTGCGGCAGCGGCTGGTCGCCCCGGCGATCGCCCCGGCGTTTGCCGCGGTCTGTCGGGCAGACGCCCTTGCCCCTCCAGATCCGCAACAATGGCCGCCGCACCCACCACACATTCCAGCAATGAGTTGCTGGCAAGGCGATTGGCGCCGTGCAGTCCGGTAGAACTGACCTCGCCTGCCGCATAAAGGCCCCGAATGGTACTGCGCCCCGCCCCATCCACGACCACGCCACCGCAGGTGTAATGGGCAGCAGGAACTACTGGAATGGATTCTCTTGTCAGATCATAGCCTTGTGCGCGGCAATGTGCAAAGATGGCGGGGAAATGCCGGCGCACCAAGGTGGCCGGCTGCGCGCTGATATCCAGAGTGACATAGTCGAGTTGATGTTGCTTCATCTCCGCATCGATGGCGCGCGCGACGATATCCCGCGGTGCCAGCTCGGCACGCAGGTCGTAACGCTCCAGAAAAGCGCTGCCATCCGGTAGACGCAGGATGGCACCCTCGCCCCGTAAGGCTTCAGACAACAAGAAAGGTTGGCTGCCCGGCTGGTAAAGCGTCGTGGGATGAAACTGGATAAATTCCAGATTAGCAATTTCCGCGCCCGCCCGCCAGGCCAGCGCGATGCCGTCTCCAGTAGCCACCAGCGGATTGCTGGTGTGCAGGTACAATTGTCCCGCCCCGCCGCTGGCGAGCACTACTGCCCGTGCCGTCCACAACTCGGGATGGTCGCCCTTTGGGGGGAGCACCCAGGCGCCCTGGCAACGGTCCTCGGTGAGCCAGAGATCACTGGCATAGTGTCCTTCGGCCATCTGGATGGCGGGCTCCGCCAGCACCCGGCGCAGCAGGGTGCTCTCGATAACGTGGCCCGTGGTGTCGGCACTGTGCAGTACCCGACGGGCCTGGTGTCCACCTTCACGGGTGAGATGCCAGCTCCCATCCGGCTGGCGGTCAAAGGGTACCCCCCAGTCGATTAATTGGCGCACGGCGTCCGGGCCCCGGCCGATGATCTGCCGGACTGCCTGCGGGTGACATAATCCCGCTCCGGCTCCCAGGGTATCTTCAACATGCAGGGCAATGCTGTCGTGGTCCATATCCATGACCGCTGCGATGCCGCCCTGCGCCCTGTCACTGGCGGAATCATCCGCCCGCCCTTTGCTCACGAGGCCGACACGGCCGAGGCGGCTGAGCCCCAGGGCCGTGCTGAGTCCGGCAGTGCCGGAGCCGATAACCAGAAAGTCGAAAGAAGGCATTTAGGATCCTGAGAAGGGTGTCGGGCGCAGGCGTTGCGAGAATTGGAATGGGTCATGATACGATGGTAGACGGATAAGGTGAATAACGGCACCCCAAGAAGAAAGGAAACGGCCGAATGGGTAAAATCATGGGACGCAGCATAGGGGGTGGTCAGGAACATGGCGCACCCAGTGACCTGCTCCTCGTCCAGCGCGTACAAAAGGGAGAAAAGGGGGCATTTGATCTCCTGGTACGCAAATACCAGCACAAGGTGGTTTCCCTGGTCGGGCGTTTTGTGCGCACGCCAGAGGAGGCCGAAGATGTCGCCCAGGAAGCTTTTGTCAAGGCCTATCGCGCGCTTGCCAATTTTCGCGGCGATAGCGCGTTTTACACCTGGCTGTATCGTATCGCCGTCAATACGGCAAAAAATCACCTCGTGGCCCAAGGCCGGCGGGTTTCCATTGTGGATGTGGAAACAGAAGATGCGGAACAATTTGCCAGTGCCGATGGACTAAGAGAGTACGATACCCCGGAAGGGTTGTTACTCAGTAGGGAGCTAGCGGAATATATCAACAGGGCATTGACGGCGTTGCCGGAGGATTTGCGCATGGCGGTCACCTTGCGGGAGTTTGAAGGCTTGAGTTACGATGAAATCGCCCAGGTCATGGAGTGCCCGGTGGGGACGGTGAGGTCCCGGATTTTTCGGGCGCGTGAAGCAATTGCCAGGGTTCTGGCCCCTTTGTTAGAGCGGGAAAAGTCATGAACGATGAAACGCAAAAAGAACTGATGGCGTTCATGGAGGGCGAGCTCAGTGGGCTGCGCGCCAGCCGTCTTGCAGCACGTATGCAGCGTGAGAGCGGTTTGCGTGAGGCTTGGGAGTCTCAGTACCGCGTTTCTTTTCTTCTGCAAAATGACGGGAAAGAGGTTCGTCTGGCGTCGGCTGGTTTCGCCGATCGGGTAGCCTGGGCGATCGTGAACGAACCCGGCATCCTGGCGCCGCAACGCCCGCAGCGGCAGGGCAGTTCAAGAAGTTTCTGGGTGAAGACGGGTTCTGTGGCTGCGGTGCTGGTGGTGTCAGTGACCCTGGTAGGTCTTCTGCCCCATCATGGGGTGGGGCCGTCCGTTGCTGGCGGCGGATCTGGTCATTATGCGCAGACCGCCATGCTGAGGGGGTTTTCAACCCGCGGTGAAGAATTTCATCTGAGCCCTGTAGCGGATTTTGCGTCGCCGCCTGTCGGCACAAACGTGGTTATCCAGAGAGACATTCAACGGCTGTGGGTGCCCGGTGGTGGTAACTACCTCGTTTCCTCGCGGGTTTCTTCCGCCTATGCTTCGGGGCAGTCTGGTCTGGAAAGTGCGGCCTATACACCCGCGGAGGGGATCAGTGCGGCTTCCATGGCTTTTCCTGCAGGTTATCCCTAGAATCAGCGTTGGTCAGAATGCATGCCGGTACGTATCGGCACGGTGGCGCGATACCTGTTGCCAAGTGCTGCAGATACCGAGATGATAGATACGGTCCTGAATTAAGCAGCAAATCGGATGGTTGGGAGGGGTCTTGAAAAATTGTGTGCTGGGTAGACAGCGCCTTGTGGTGGCGCTTTGTATGGGTTTGGGATTGAGTATAGGGGCGATGACGCCTGCTTGGGCGGATTCCGGTGCCAGCGGTCAGGCGTTGGTGGGGCTGCCTGATTTTACGCCCATCGTCAAACAGTATGGACCTGCAGTAGTGAACATCAGCACGACGGAGACCAGAGTGGCGCGTGGTGCGGCTTCCCCCTTCCCGCCGAACTCTCCCCTGAATCAGTTCTTCGCCCCCTTCTTTGGCGCACCGGGGCAACCTGGAGCGCCCGGTGGCGGAGCCGGACAGAAATATCAGGTGCAATCCCTGGGTTCCGGTTTTGTCGTCAGCTCCGACGGCTATATCGTGACTGCGGCGCATGTAGTGAAGGGGGCTCAGAAGATCATTGTCAGTCTCACCAATCATCATCAATACGCAGCCCACCTGGTGGGCCTGTCGGCGCGTATGGATGTGGCGTTGCTCAAAATTGACGCGAAGAATCTGCCGGTGGTACAGATTGGTGACTCCAGCAAACTGGAAGTCGGACAGTGGGTGCTGGCGGTGGGTTCGCCCTTCGGCTTTGAGAACAGCGTCACCCAGGGTGTGATCAGTGCGACCTCGCGGCCTTTGCCGGATGATCCCTACATCCCGTTCGTTCAAACGGATGTGCCGATCAACCCTGGTAACTCCGGTGGCCCGCTATTCAATATGCGCGGTCAGGTCATTGGTATCAACGACCAGATCTATACCAATAGCGGTGGCTACATGGGGTTGTCTTTCTCTATCCCCATCAATGTCGCCATGGATGCGGTCAAACAGTTAAAGCTGCATCAGAAAGTGCATTTTGGCTGGCTCGGGGTCATGATTCAGGATGT
>DAIEIW010000143.1:0-1554 GCA_027351205.1 Acidithiobacillus sp. | reverse complement strand
GCAAAAGGATGCCAAAGTGATCGAAGCGTATCTGGGTACGGGAGGGCATTGAGATGAGCGAAGCGCACGGCCGCCCGAAGCACAGCGAAGCCCCTCTTGGAGGGACCGCGCGCAGCGCGGGGGAGATCACAACAATGAACGAAGCACTCTTGCAAGTCAAAGGCTTGAAAGTGGCTTACGGCGGTATCCAGGCCGTCAAGGGCATCGATTTCGAGGTCCACCAAGGCGAGTTGGTCAGCCTGATCGGCGCCAATGGCGCAGGCAAGACCACCACCCTCAAGGCCATCACCGGCATGCAGCCGGTGACCGACGGCAGCATCACTTATGCCGGCAAAGCGGTGAACGGCAAGGGTTCTTACGACCTGGTCCGCCTGGGGTTGGCCATGGTGCCGGAAGGACGTGGCGTATTCACGCGCATGACCATCCATGAAAATCTGCTGATGGGCGCCTATATCCGCAACGATAAAAAGGGCGTGGAGGCCGACATCGAGCGCGTGTTCGGCATCTTTCCCCGCCTGAAGGAACGGCGCGATCAACTTGCAGGAACCATGTCGGGCGGCGAACAGCAGATGCTGGCCATGGGCCGCGCGTTGATGTGCCAGCCCAAGCTGCTTCTGCTCGACGAGCCCTCGATGGGTTTGTCCCCCATCATGGTGGACAAGATTTTCGAGGTGATCGCCGACATTTCCAAGCAGGGCGTCACGATCCTGCTGGTCGAGCAGAACGCCAAGCGCGCCCTGGAACTGGCGCGGCGCGGCTACGTGATGGACTCGGGCGCGCTGACCATGACCGGCTCGGCCGACGCCTTGCTGCACGATCCGCGCGTCCGGGCCGCCTATCTGGGCGAGTAGAGGCAAGTCGCGGGCCGGCCTCGCCATGCAATGGGCGCGCTGCCGGGAGGTCCGGCCAGCGTCGCTTCCCGCGTATCGATTCAGCCGGCCGGCCCGGCCTTGTCGGCCTCGGAGGTGAAGGCGTCGGCATGGAAGGCGTCTTCCGGCAGGCCGCATTGCGCGACGAAATCGGCCCTGGCCGACTCCACCATGACGGGCGCGCCGCAGGCATAGACCTCGTAGCCCGACAGATCCGGCAGATCGGCCATCACCACATGGTGTACGAAGCCGGTGCGGCCGGCCCAGGCATCCTCCGGTCTGGGCTCGGACAGGACCGGCACGTAGCGCAGCCAGGGCAGGGCGGCGGCCTGTTCCTCGGCCCATGCGTGCAGATAGAGGTCGGATTTCCCGCGGCAGCCCCAGTACAGCACGGCGGGGCGTTGCAGATCCTTGTCGCGCATGGCCTCGATGATGGCCTTGATCGGCGCCAGGCCGGTGCCTGACGCCAGGAGCACCATGGGCTTGTCGCTGTCTTCCCGCAGGTAGAAGCTGCCGAACGGCCCTTCCATGCGCAGGATTTCCTTCTCCTTCATGGCGCCGAACACGTGGTCGGTGAACTTGCCGCCGGGCATATGGCGCAGATGCAGTTCGATCTGGCGCTCACCCCTCGGCGCATTGGCCATGGAATAGCTGCGCCGACTGCCGTCGCGCAGGATGAACTGGA
>DAIEIW010000140.1:0-3062 GCA_027351205.1 Acidithiobacillus sp. | reverse complement strand
GCGCTTTACTTTGCGTCACGCTTGACGAGCAGGACCACCTGTCCGTTGTCATCGGTCTGGATCACGAGGGGGTGACCGTAGGTGACCACAAAGGTGGATTGCAGGCCCACCGACAGTTGCGAATAGCTGGAGGAATTATTGCCGACCACACCGCCATAGGTGCTGGTCACATACGGCACCGTCCGGCCAATGAACAGTTGCATTCGCCCCTTGTCCGGGGCAAGCGACGTCAGCGAGCCCGAAAGTTTCACCGTGTTGGGAATCTCGCGTTGGTCCATCTTCGTCGTGCCGGAAATGGTATCCAGTTCAAAGCTACCCTCGCCGGTCACCAGTTGCAGGGTGTTCGTGCCTTTGTCCGCGTTTTTCCAGGTCACCGAGATAGTGTAATTCACCGGTTCGCTGGGGGGCACCGATGTTGACGAGGGGCTGACGATCAACGGCGCGGCATGGGTGGTGAGGGCGCAAAAGCAGAGCATGGCGAGCAAGGATGGGAATGCTTTCATGAGGTGAGCTTTCATCCGAAACCGCCAGACGGTCAAGCCAATTTGAATGAGGGCAGAGGATGACGGGCACCGGCATCAATAAATGCCGCGCCTGAATCAAGCTGGGATGAAGGCCGATCCGCGCTCCGGAAACTTAAGTCGTGCGTTTTTTGCGAAGCACACCAATCGCGCTCATACCCAAAGGCAGCAGCAGCAAGGCGCCGGCAAACACTGTGGAAGGTTCCGGCACAGCAGTCGTCTTGAGAACTCCGTTATTGGTCGCGTCCGGTGTGCCGAAGACAAAGGAGAGACCCGAAATGGAACTGTTGGCCGTAAAATTGATATTGCTCAGAGTCAGCGTCGCCGTTCCATTCACATAGGGATTGAAATTATCAAATCCGCCGTTGCCGTTTGGGCTGGGACCCACAACCAACTCACTCGGTTTGCCGCCGGTGAGTGTCGAAACTTCAGAACTTCCGAGAATGCCCCAGTGGGAGAGGGAGACATCCGTGCCGAGCGGAGTAACCGTCGAACCGGAAACATCCACCGTGTCTCCATAGGCGCTAACAAGGGTTAGGGTGCCGGTGATGCCTTGCAGGATGACCCCGCTAATGGCCTGACCGGAAGAGATTTCACCTGATTGGAGATTCTGCAAAAGAATCGTCAACGTTCCTGTGCCAAAGGTAAGAGTTGCTTGTGCATCCACGCTATGGCCGCCGCTGGTTGCGCCAGACGCGGTTCCATAGACCAATGATGCTTGAGAATTATTGGCTGCGGTTAATAAGCCGAAAACCGCAAGAAATTGGAGGATCTTTTTCATATATGTTTCGGGTTGAGTTAAAAGCTTGTTACGCGCCTTCTGTTCCTCATTTTTTGAAAAGATACGCTTGATTTGTGATTTCCTCAATGCACTGGCGGGACAAGTTCTATCGCGTTTAGGACATCGTGGTGGCTTGAAACAATTCTTAGGCTGCGGGTTCGCGGATCTCTGTTCCAGGATAGGGACAAAATGCATCCGGCAAATTGCCGTTTGCGGGCAAACACTTGACACCCGGATGGACGGTCAATAAGGTTCATGCTCAGCCAACAGATTATGGGAAAAATGGAACAACAATGAACTCCGGGCCCGGACATCATTTCACTTGGAAACCTAAAACTTCTTATGAACGAACAAAATCCTGCGATCACACCGGTTGAGTCCTCCGTGTTGTCCGACTACAAGAACCGTTCCACCGGCCTGATCATCTTCGGCATTTTGACCCTGCTGCTGGGCGGCCTGTGCGCGTTGTTTATTCCCCTGATGCTGTTCGGGCAGACGATGGCGGCCAAGGCCCCGAATGCGCCGCCGCCCAATACGGCCATGCTCCTGCCGGGCCTGGCCATGTATGGCGGCCTGGCCGTGGCGCTGATCTGGCTGGGCATCGGCTCCATCAAGGCCCGGCGTTGGGCGCGAGCGCTGCTGCTCATCTTTTCCTGGACCTGGCTCATCTTTGCATCGTCATGACGGCGGTGGTGCCTTTTTACCTGAGCAAGATATTTGCGCATTTGCCACCTAACGCCAACGCCGGACAGCCGGCCCTGCCGCCGGGATTCATCACCGGCATGGTGGTGGGCATGACCCTTTTCTTCCTCGTGTTTTTTGTGCTCGTGCCCGCGCTGTGGACGTTCTTCTATGGGAGCCGGCATGTGAAGGCCACCTGTGAGGCCCGCGATCCCGTGACGCGCTGGACGGATGCCTGTCCGCCGCCGGTGCTGGGGCTCTGCTTGTGGACCTGGCTGGCCGTGCCGATGATGCTGATCCTGCCGCTGACCGGCCATGGGGTGATGCCGTTCTTTGGCGCGTTCATCACCGGCCTGCCGAATGCGTTGTTTTGCGTGGTCTTCGCTGCCGTCTGGGGCGTGGCGGGGCGGTGGCTGTATCGGCTCGATGCGCGGGGCTGGTGGCTCATCCTCGTGGCCATGGTGCTGTTCACAGTGTCCGCCCTGTTGACCTACGCGCGTCATGACATGATTGAGATGTATCAATTGCAGGGCCTGCCGCAGGCGCAGATTGATCAGATCCAAAAGACCGGCTTGCTGACGCGCCACTTCATGAGCTGGATGACGGTGCTGTTCACACTGCCGTTCCTGGGCTACCTGCTGTTCATTAAAAGGTATCTGCGCAAAGGCTGAATGGTTTGACGCGAATTTCACGTATGAACTCAAATCTTAATATCGAAGCCCGTAGGGCTGGCATCTTTGCAGAATCGTATTTACCAACGGTTCCAGCTCGGTGCAGGAGCGACATGGGGGGCGTCTCCCATTTCGCCGGTGCCGGCCTGGCAGCGCTTCCGCCGGTGGGGACAACGCCAATCAACAAATGAGCGACAACATGCCACCGGTTCCACCGGTCCTCGCCGCACTGCCGCCGCCGCTCACGGTGGCAAATCGCCCGGCCGGGAGTTGGCGCAAGATCATTTCCATCCTGTTGAGCCTGTGCCTCGGCTTGTTTCTGGCGGATGGGTTCGTGTCGTTGGCGGATGATTCCTGGAGTCTCATTTCCGGCTTTCATCCGTTCACGGTGCTTCGTCTGATCACGGC
>DAIEIW010000137.1:0-12784 GCA_027351205.1 Acidithiobacillus sp. | reverse complement strand
TCCAGTTCGGCCAGCAATTGTCCCTTTTTTACCCGGTCGCCCTCCTGCACCCGGAGATCGAGAAGCCGGCCATTGTCGTCAAAGGCCGCCTGTACCTGGCGGATGTCGATATTGCCGTAAATGGTGACGGTTTTTTCCGGGGCGTGATTGCGGCTCAGAAAATAATAGGCGACCGCGCCAGCAACGATAAGCACTACTACCAGCGCCAGTGCGCGTTTTTTGGGGGAAATGGCCATATCTATCTCCGATGGTTACGCGCGTTATGTTAGAACGCTTCGCGCCGTGTTAACAGGATATTGACGGACTCCGGATAGCCTTTGCGCGGTCTTCCAGCAAAGTCCTGGCGGAAGCGAGAGTGGTTTTGGCAGCATGCGGTCATGCCACCCTGTCCGTAAGTTGGGGAGGGTGGTCTGGATGTTGAGGCAGACTGGGTCACAGCCAGCCGGATTCCTCTCGGAGAAACGCATAAGTGACGGGGATGTTCGCCAAGCCGTTCGTTTGCAGAATCATCGTACCCATGCGCTGTGCGCCTTGATGGGTGGCTTAAGGCTGCAAAGTGCCGATACGCTCCAGTTCCTGTCGCAGCTTTCCCGGATCTTTTTCCAGCAGTTCCGCCACCGGTAACTGCAGCAAGGCTTCGATGCGGCGGCGCAGGATATGGTAGGCAGTATCGAAAGCCGCTTCGATCTGCGCTTCCGTACCAGTCGCTTTGGCGGGATCCTCCACACCCCAGTGGGCACGGATGGCTGGTCCCAGATAGGCAGGGCAGGTTTCGCCGGCCGCACCGGCACAGACGGTGATGACGATGTCCGGAGCCTCTTTCAGGTCCTCCCAGGATTTGCTGCGCAGACCTTCCGTACGAAAGCCCTCACGTTCTAGCAGGCTTATGGAACGCGGGTGGACGTACCCTGCAGGATGGCTGCCGGCACTGGTGGCATGCATGACCGGACCGGCCAGCGCATTGAAGGTGACTTCGGCGAGAATGGAACGGCAGGAGTTGCCGGTGCAGAGAAAAAGAATTTCCGGGGTTTTCATCGTTGGTTTCCTTCTCGGACTGACGGAGAGCGGGTTTCACCGGATAAGGCACAGTCCCGAGTACCACGGCAGCAATTTTCTGTGAGATACGCCACCAGCGCGCGCACCACGGGCATGGCTGCCCGGTAGCGCTGATAGCGCCCTTCGCGCTGCACGGTGACCAGACCGGCGTGCTGGAGGTTTTTCAGATGAAAGGAAATGCCGTTGTGCGGTTGCCCCAGATGCTCGGCAATATCGCCGGACACCAGACCCGTCGGCTCCTGTTCCACCAGCAGGCGAAAAATCTCCAGGCGCACTGGAGAGGCCAGGGCTTCTAGGCGGGTGACGATTTGTGCGGGGTCTTGTAGTGGTTCCATCGTATTATCCACGAATATTATTTGCAGTATTGACAAGACCGTGGCGCTCGTCAAGACTTGGCTCTGCGTTTCCCTTCCGGAGTTCCTTCAAACATGCTGGCCGTTGCCATATTTCTCGTCACCCTGATTCTCGTCATCTGGCAACCCAAGGGCCTCAGCATCGGCTGGAGCGCCATGGGTGGCGCCGTCGTGGCGCTGGCCACCGGCGTCATCACCTGGAGCGACATTCCCATCGTCTGGCACATTGTCTGGGATGCCACCTTTACCTTTGTGGCCTTGATTATTATCTCGCTGATTCTGGACGAGGCAGGATTTTTTCACTGGGCGGCACTACATGTGGTTCGCTGGGGTGGTGGTCGCGGGCGCCTGCTCTTTCCTTTGATCGTCGTGCTGGGGGCCATGATTGCTGCGGTGTTCGCCAACGACGGCGCGGCGTTGCTGCTCACCCCGATTGTCATGGCCATATTGCTGCGTCTGAATTTCACCCCGGCGGCCACTTTTGCCTTTGTCATCGCGACGGGTTTCGTCGCCGACACCACCAGTTTGCCGCTGATGATTTCCAATCTGGTGAACATTGTCAGTGCGAACTACTTCGATATCCCTTTTGATCGTTATGCAACGGTGATGGTGCCGGTAGATCTGGTGGCCTTGGCGGCGACGCTGGGCATGCTCTGGCTCTATTTCCGGCGGGCGGTGCCACGCCGATATCTGACCCGCGACCTGCCCGAGCCTGCTTCGGTCATCAGGGACCACGTCGTTTTTCGGGCCAGTTTTCCGGTTCTGATTCTGTTGTTGGTGGCCTATTTTGCCACTGCGCAATGGCAGGTTCCGGTCTCCGTGGTGACCGGAACCGGTGCGTTGATTCTGTTGGCTCTGGCTGGGCGCTGGCTGCAGGGCGGGCGCGGCGCGCGGATTCCCGTGCGCAAAGTGCTGCAGGAAGCCCCTTGGGCGGTCGTGGTCTTCAGTCTGGGTATGTATCTGGTGGTTTATGGATTACGCAACGCCGGACTCACCAGTTATGTGGCCATGGCCCTGCACTGGTTTGCTGGTCACGGGACCGTAGCAGCGGCGCTGGGCACGGGGTTTCTCGCGGCCCTGCTGTCTTCCATCATGAACAATATGCCCGCGGTACTGGTGGGAGCGCTGGCTATCCATCAACTGTCGTCGGTAGCGACAGGCCCCATGCTTCGGGAGATCATGGTCTACGCCAATGTTATCGGCTGTGACCTCGGCCCCAAGTTTACCCCGATCGGCAGCCTGGCGACCCTGCTCTGGCTGCATGTGCTGAGTCGCAAAGGCATGACCGTGACCTGGGGACAGTACATGAGGGCGGGCCTGCTCATTACCCCGCCGGTACTGCTGGTCACACTGCTGGCCCTGGCCTGGTGGTTGCCGCTGGCTTGAGAAGGATGGCCATCATGTCTGGAAATTTGCCCAATACCGACGATGTGCTGCTGCAGGTGCCGGATGTCCGGTGTTTGCGGAGTGCTGCCGAAACGGATCACCCGCCGCGCATCCTGCTGCTGTACGGCTCCAACCGGGAATGTTCCTACAGTCGCCTGCTGACGCTCGAGGCGGAACGTCTGCTGCGATACTTTGGCGCGGAAACCCACGTCTTTCACCCGACGGGACTACCCCTGCCCGACGATGCCCCGGTGACACATCCCAAAGTGGTAGAATTGCAGGGGTTGGTAGAGTGGTCGGAAGGACAGGTCTGGTGTTCTCCGGAGCGTCATGGCGCCATGACGGGGGTGTTCAAATCGCAGGTGGACTGGATTCCCCTCCATTCTGGGGCCATTCGCCCTACCCAGGGCAAAACGCTGGCGTTAATGCAGGTTTGCGGAGGATCGCAATCGTTCAATGCGGTTAACCAGATGCGCATTCTGGGCCGCTGGATGCGCATGCTCACCATCCCCAACCAGTCCTCCGTTCCCAAGGCTTTTCTGGAGTTTGATGATGGTGGCCGGATGAAGCCATCCGCCTACTACGACCGGGTCGTGGACGTCATGGAAGAACTCATGAAATTCACCCTGCTTACCCGCGGGAACAGCGATTATCTGGTGGATCGCTATTCCGAGCGCAAAGAATCCGCAGAGGAACTTTCCAGGCGCGTCAATCAACGGAACATATAGGGCATGGCTGTCGCCAGGCACGGGTTGGGGGTACGCAAGTGCCAACCGACGCATTGCGCGACCGCTCCATACAGTCCAAAATCCACCCCTACACGAGGGGGACCCATGTTTGACAATCTGACCCAGAAACTGACTCAGACTTTCAAGAATCTGCGCGGCCAGGGACGGCTGAGCGAGGACAACATCCGTGACGCCTTGCGCGACGTGCGCCTGGCGCTGCTGGAGGCGGATGTTGCTCTGCCGGTGGTCAAGGACTTTATCAACAACGTGCGCGAATCGGCCATGGGCGAAGCCGTGGTCAAAAGCCTTACGCCGGGGCAGGTCTTCGTCAAGATCGTCCATGACGAACTGGTGAAGTTGATGGGCGCGCATAACGACAGTCTCGATCTCAGCGCCCGTCCCCCGGCGGTGATTCTCCTCGCGGGTTTGCAGGGTTCGGGTAAGACTACCACTAGCGCGAAACTCGCCCTGTGGCTCAAGGACAAGGAAAAGAAGCGCGTGCTGATGGTCAGTACCGACGTCTATCGTCCTGCCGCCATGGAGCAGTTGGCGCATCTGGGTAAGGACATCGAGGTGGATGTATTTCCCTCCAGCCCCGGCCAGCAGCCGGTGCGTATCGCCCAGGATGCGGTGGAGGCGGCGCAGCGCGGCGTCTATGACGTGCTCATCGTCGATACGGCGGGGCGTCTGCATGTGGACGGCGAGATGATGGCCGAGGCACAGGCCCTGACGGCGGCGGTCAAGCCGGTGGAACTGCTTTTTGTGGTGGATGCCATGACCGGTCAGGACGCGGTGAATACCGCCAAGGCCTTTAATGACGCTCTGCCGCTGACCGGCGTGATTCTCACCAAGGCGGACGGTGACGCCCGCGGTGGCGCGGCCCTGTCGGTGCGAGCCATTACCGGCAAGCCCATCAAGTTCATCGGTATCGGTGAGAAAATTCGCAAGGGTCTGGAACCGTTTTATCCCGAGCGCATGGCCTCGCGCATTCTGGGGATGGGTGACATCGTCAGTTTGGTGGAGCAGGTCCAGCAGGATGTGGACGAGGATCAGGCCCGGAAAATGACCGAGAAGTTGCGCAGCGGCAAGGGCTTCGATCTGGAAGACTTCCGTGAGCAGTTGCGTCAGCTCGAGCGCATGGGCGGTATGGCGAGCATCATGGATAAGCTGCCGGGTATGGGCGAGTTGCCCGCCGAGGCGCAGAGCGCGATGCAGGATGGCAAGCCCATGCGCCGCCTGGAAGCCATCATCAACTCCATGACGCCCGACGAAAGGCGTCGTCCGGACATCATCAAGGCCTCGCGGCGGCGGCGGATTGCTGCGGGTTCCGGGACGACCGTGACCGAAGTGAACAAGCTCCTAAAACAGTTCGAAATGATGCAAAAGATGTTCAAAAAAATGGGTAAAGGAGGCCGGGGGCTCAGCCGTTTGCTGGGGATGAATCCCAAATCCATGTTGAAGGGCGGTTTACCCTTCCGTTAGAACTTGTTTTTAGTTACGATACGCGCCTTTCTCCCGCACAGTGGGAGAGGATCATGGTTAAGGAGAACACATGGTAGTCATTCGTATGGCCCGGGGCGGCGCCAAGAAGCGGCCTTTTTATCACATTGTGGTGGCCGATAGCCGTAGCCGTCGGGATGGCCGTTTCATTGAGCGTCTGGGTTTTTACAATCCCATTGGCGCGGTAGCGGAGTTGCGGATCGATAAGGAACGCGCCGCTTACTGGTTGAGCCAGGGAGCCCAGCCGTCCGATACTGTCGCCGGCTTTCTGAAGAAAGAAGGCGTGAGCAAGGCGGGTGTTGCCAGCGTCTGAAGCCGGGGAGTGGGTGGTGCTGGGACGTGTCTCCGGCATCTACGGTGTGCGCGGTATGGTGAAAGTCTTTTCTTTCACTGAGTCGCGCGACAGTATCCTCGACTACTCGCCTTGGTACCTCGGGCCCGACCGGCGCCCCTGGGTGCTGGAAGATGGACGTATGCAGGGCGAGGGTGTGGTGGCCAAACTGGCGCAGGTAGAGGACCGTGAGCAGGCGCGCGCCCTTATCGGGCAGGAGATCGCCGTGATGAGGGCCAATTTGCCTGAGCTGGGTGCCGGTGAGTTTTACTGGAGCACGCTGACTGGGCTTCGGGTGCTGAACCGGGAAGGCATCGTTCTGGGCACCGTGTCCGCTTTTCTGGAGACGGGCGCGAATGATGTGATGGTGGTCGACGATGGCAATGGTGGTGAACTGCTCATCCCATGGTCGGCCGAAGCCTCTGCGGGGGTGGATTTGCCTGCAGGGCAGATTGTCGTGGACTGGCAAGCCGACTGGTGATGCGTTTTGACGTCCTTACCATCTTCCCTGGGCTGATCCACGGCTACTTGCAGGAAGGCATTGTCGGACGCGCGCTGACCCGCGGGCTGATCGAGGTGCATACCTGGAACCCTCGGGATTTCAGTGACAGCGCTTACCGGCGGGTGGATGACCGCCCCTTCGGCGGTGGGCCGGGTATGCTGATGATGGCTCCGCCCTTACTGGCGGCCATTGCGGCGGCGCGGCAGGCCAATCCCGGGGCGCCGGTGATTTACTTGTCGCCCCAGGGGCGGCGCCTGCAGCAGCGGGCGGTGCAGGATTTTGCAGCGGCATCGGGTCTGATTTTGCTGGCAGGTCGTTATGAAGGTATTGATGAGCGGGTGCTGGCGGCAGTGGATGCGGAATGGTCCATCGGCGACTACGTGCTGGCGGGCGGGGAATTGCCGGCATTGGTGCTGATGGAGGCTGTGGCGCGGCAGTTGCCGGGTCTGCTGGGTCATGCGGATTCTGCAGCAGAAGACAGTTTTGCGGCGTCTGGCCTGCTGGATTGCCCGCATTATACCAGGCCCGAGGTGGTGGCGGGGGAAGGCGTCCCGGAGGTGCTGCTTTCCGGGGACCATGGGCGCATCCGGCGCTGGCGTCTGCAGCAGTCGTTGGGACGCACCGCTGAACGGCGTCCGGATTTGCTGGAGCGGCGAGGGCTGCGGGCAGATGAGAAAATATTATTGGAAGAGTATCGCCGTCAGCGCGGCGAAGCGCAGTAATACTAGGCTTAAGGAGTTGGGCATGAACATCATTGACGAAATCAATCAGGAACAAATGCAGTCGGTACTGCCGGCTTTTGGTGCGGGTGATACGGTGGCTGTTCACGTGAAAGTGAAGGAAGGTGACCGCGAGCGTGTCCAGATTTTTGAAGGTATCTGCATTGCCCGCCGTAACCGTGGCCTGCACTCTGCCTTTACGGTCCGCAAGATCTCCAACGGTGAAGGGGTGGAGCGCGTTTTTCCGTCCTATTCCCCGCTGGTAACCAAGGTTGAAGTAAAGCGCCGTGGTGATGTGCGCCGCGCCAAGCTTTATTACCTGCGTGATCTTTCGGGTAAGGCTGCGCGCATCAAAGAAAAGCTGGGCTGACGGGGCACTCGGCCATGGCCGGGTTCAGCGTGGAGGCAGGAGTGCTGACGCCGGGTTCGCGGGAGATCCTCGAACGCTGGCATTCCGCTTCTATCCCGGAGTGGGAAATTCTCTGGGCCGACTCCGCCCGGCGGTTGGCCTTGCGCGCCGCTTGGCAGCAGAGTTTGTTGCCGCATTGGTGGGCCGCCGCCGCAGACGCGCAGGCACTACAGATTGTGGCGGATACCCTGGCGCTTCTCGCCGAGGCGGAGTCTTTGCCCCCCGCACTGTTGGCGACTGCCCTACAGGTACAGGAGACGTCGTTGGTGAAGCCAGCAGCCATGCTGCCGGCTGCGCTGATGTCCGAGGCTGCCAACCCCATGCCCCTGGATATGGAGGCGGATACCTTTGCCAGGGCTATTGAGGACCGTGATCTGGAGACGCTGGCGCCACTACTGTTCAGTATGGCGGAGGACGATGATGCCCGGCGGGTTGTCCTCAATCGTCTGGCTCAGCGGCTGGCCGATGATAACCATGCCCAGGGCCTGCGTACAATCCTCTACGGGCAGTGGCAGGATGCTGCGGCTGATCTGCCAGCCCGGCCCTTTTCGCTGGGGGCTCTGGCGCTGTTGCAGAGTCACTGGCAACTGCCGACCGGAGTGGCGGTGGTTGTTCCCGAAGGGCGGGCCAGTCGTGATCCGGCGGTAGGCAAACCCCTGCTCCATGCGCTGCGGGAGCGCGATCTGCCTGCATTCATGGGGCGTATCCGCGCGCTCGGCGATCAGCCGTTGGATGCCATCCGTCAGCTCTTCTTGACGGTTGCCCTGATGATCATCGAGGGCGGCGGCGGTAAGGAACCCCTGCCGCTGCTGCGTCTTTACGTCTGGCTCGGCAGTTTGCTGGCATTACCCCACCGCAGCCTGCGGCAGGCGCGGAAAGTGCTGTTCAGTGCCGCAGCCACCACTTTTGGCTTTGCCGGATGGCGGCGTCAGGAAGACTGGCCGCACTTCAGTATGCTGGCCGCTTATCGTGAACGGGCCGCCATCGAACCGGTGCCGGAACCTTTTGGCTGGCAGGGGCCTCTGTACGCTGCGGCGTCGGGCTCCGGTCCCCAGTGGTGGTTACAGGTGGCAGAGCGCGGTGTAGCACAGACGGGCTTGCCTGGCTTCTGGTCCCTGTGGCGCACAGCGCGGCGTGCTGGTTCCCTGACGGGAGGAGCAGCGTTGGCATGGATTCATCCTCTGGTGGTCATACGCTTGTTTCCGGGCTGACCCGGCGGCGCCCGAGCGCTTGGCGTCACGATAATCCGGCGGGGCGATTCGATGTCTAGCGCCGGTCTGTCTGCCGAACGGCAGCGGATAGACACTTTTCTTGACGCCCTGTGGCTGGAAAAAAACCTCGGTGAAAATACCCTGACGGCCTATCGTCAGGATTTGCTGCAGGTGGCCGCTGCGCTCGCAGAGCACGATCTGACCCTCACCACCGCTGACGACGGCGCGCTGGCGCGCATACTGGGACAGAGGTTACAGTCCGGGGCCGCCCTGCGTTCCGTAGTTCGCCTGCTCTCCAGTGTGCGCCGTTTTTACGGCTATGCGGAGCGGGAGGGCTGGGTATCCCGTGACCCCAGTCGCAACCTGCAGAGTCCTCGTATCGGCCGCGGGCTACCCCACGTGCTCAGCGAAACGGAAACAGAGGCCTTGCTGGCGGCCCCCGATTGTACCCACCCTCTGGGACTGCGTGACGCAGCCATGCTGGAACTGATGTACGCCTGCGGTTTGCGGGTGTCGGAGTTGGTGAATCTGGAGACGCGCCAAGTGGACCTCAGCGCCGATATGGTGGTGGTTTTTGGCAAGGGTCGCAAGGAACGCCTGGTGCCTATGGGAGAAGTGGCGGCCAGCCGCGTGACGCAGTATCTGCAGATGGGTCGTCCGCAGATAGTGGGTCGACGTATCAGTGCCGCCCTTTTTGTGACCGGTCGGGGGGCTGCCATGACGCGACAGCGTTTCTGGCAAAACATTGAACGTTACGCCCGGTCTGCCGGAATCATTCAGACCGTATCGCCGCACAGCCTGCGCCATGCCTTTGCCACCCACCTGCTGAATCACGGTGCAGACCTGCGCAGCGTGCAGTTGATGCTGGGACATGCCGCCCTGTCCACCACGGAGATATATACCCATGTGGCGCAGGCGCGGCTCAAGGCGCTGCACGCGAAGCATCACCCGCGCGGGTGATGCCTGCATCGTCGCGTCTCTACTTCTTGGGTAGCGTCACCACCACGTAGATGCTGGCCTTGCCTTGCCGCACCAGCAGCGGGATGGGTTGACCGGCCGGCAGACCGGCAACGATATGCTCCAACTCGGCGGGACTGTTGACGTCCTGCTGATCGATCTGCTGGATGATCATACCCGGCATGATCCCTGCTTCCGCCGCCGCGCCTTCACTAACGCCGACCACCACGACGCCATGATGTACGTCCAACTGCTTCTCAATATTGGGAGTCAGCGACTGGACATGGATACCCATACGGGAGATTTTGCCCACTTTGGCGGCCGTGGAGGGTTCCTGGCTGCTGGAAGGTCCTTCCATATTTTTGGGCAGGGCGGCAATCAGGACATCTTTGGTTTCCGCTTCTCCGCGGTGGAGGATGCCGACCTTGGCGTGAGTGCCTGGCAGGGTGTTGCCTACCATGGGTGGCAACTGTCCGACATTGTACACCGGCTTGTTATCATAGGTGACGATGACGTCACCGGGCTTGATGCCCGCCTTGGCCGCCGGGCTGCCGGGTTCCACGGACGCGATAAGGGCGCCGACGGGTTCCTTGAGGTGCAGCGCCTGCGCCATTTGCGGCGTGACATCCTGTACCTCGACCCCTAGATAGCCAAACTGGATTGCCTTGTGATTTTTGAAGTCCTGTACCACCCGCATCACGGTATTGATGGGGATGGAGAACGACAGACCCATGTAGCCACCGCTGTTGGTATAGATCTGGTCGTTGATGCCGATCACCTGGCCATCCATGTTGAAGAGTGGCCCGCCTGAGTTGCCGGGATTGATGGGTACGTCGCTCTGAATGAAGGGGATGTATTCATCATCGGGTAACGGGCGATTCATGGCGCTGACTACACCCTGGGTCACCGTGTTATAGAAACCGAACGGCGCGCCGACGGCGAGCAGCCACTGGCCGACCTTCAGATCGTCGGAGTTGCCGATGGGCACAGTGGGCAGGTTCTTGGCGTCGATTTTGAGCAGTGCCGTATCGTAACGCACCGACAGGCCGATCAGTTTGGCTGGATAGGCATGGTGGGTGGTGAGGGTAACGACGATATGGTTAGCGCCGCGAACGACGTGACCGGCGGTGACGATATAGCCGTCGGGACTGATGATGAAGCCGGAACCGAGAGATTGGATTTTTTCATGCTGCTGTGGTCCAGAACCACCCTGTCCGGGCGCCATGAAGTGGTGGAAAAATTGGTAAAAAGGCGAGTTTGGCGGAAAGGGATTGGCCTGCTGGTGAATGACCTTGTTGGTGGTGCTGCTGATGTTGACCACCGCGGGACCATAACGGTCGATAATCGGGGTGAAATCCGGCAAGGCGACCAGTGCCTGCTGCGGAGCTGTGTTGGTCGAGATGGAAAGGGCCGGAGCCACGGGCGCGTCGGCTTGCGCCCACTCCGCTGCACCCAGTGAAAAACCAAAACATGCCGCCACGACCGCAGTGATTACCAGTTTGGGGCGCTTCAACATCACACTCGGGCGATTATTCGCCATAGGACTCTCCTTCGGGATTTTGTCTTGCAGCTTGGTACGTCCCAGGTTGGACTCCGGGAAAAGGCCGGGGTTCCGGCCAGCCATCACAACATAACATATAAAACCTCCATGAGAGACGGTGTGGGCAGCAACGCTCTCAATGCAAGGCGCGGGACAGACGGGACCGGTAGCGTTCCACCAGAGGCCCCCGGTTACCCTGCAAGGCAAATATCTTCAGCACGGTTTTGCGGGCCAGGCCATCCTGGTAGTTTTTGTGGCGTTCCACCATCTCGATGAGCTGGTCCAGGGCTGCTTCTTCCTGCCCCTGCAAAAGAAGGAGCAAGGACCGCTGATACATGGCCTGCGCACGGAGATCGCCCTTTTCGCTGGCGATGGTGGCCTCCAGTGTGGTCATGGACGGTGCGCCGCGGGCGGTCTCTGTGAATTCCAGCAAGGCTTTCAGGCCTTCGACTTCGGTTTCCATCTGGAAGGTAGGGGACATGGCGTCGATCTGGGCCTGGGCGTCGGCATGACGGCCCTGCTGGATGGCCAAGTGCGCCAGCGCCAGGCGCGCAGGATCGTTCCCAGGGTGGATGCTGATGGCCTGTTCCAGCAACGCTTCGGCCTCCGCCGCCTTGCCCTGGGCGATGGCGTCGAGCGCCTGCACACGCAGGTCGTCACCTGGCAACGGCAGGTTTTTCTCGATGAACCGACGTACGGCGGATTCGGGCAGGGCCCCGGTGAATTCATCGACGACTTTGCCATCCTTGAAGGCCTTGACGGCGGGGATGCCACGCACCTGATACTGGCGCGACAGGTCGGCGTTCTCGTCGGAGTTGACCTTGGCGAGCACGAAGGCACCGCCCATCTCCTCCGCCAGTTTTTCGAGGACCGGACCCAGAGCGCGGCAGGGTGCGCACCAGGGTGCCCAGAAGTCGACCAGTACCAGCACCTTCCGGGATAGCCCTACGACGGCTTCCTGAAAATTATCGAGATTGACTTCGAGAATGTGACCACTGACTGCCATACGAACTCCTGAGAAGAAGAGGTGAAGAAGAGGATGGACCGTGCTGCCTTCCGTTACCGTTCCAGGTATGGTCAAAACCGAGCGTTTTCAAGGCGCGGCTGGCTTCCAGGGCGGTTATTGCCGTTCCGCTTTGGCCAGGGCGTCCAGCACAGCCTGGAGCAGGCTACGCCCGAGGGGTCCCATGCCTCGCTCCAGTTTAAGGCGATCGTACTGGCCCCGGGAAAGGGGGCCAAGGGCCGCGCCCATGCGCGCCATGTCGCCGCCGGCCCGCTGCATCTGGGTGGCCATATGGCCCAGCCACGCCAAGGCTTCCGGCTCACCGCGGCGGGTGGCGAGGATGACGCTCGCGAGGCCAGGGGCGGCAAGCGTGGGGTCGGCCTGATCACTGGCCTTGGGTAAGGTTTCGGGATTCTGCAAGCCCATGAGAATGGATTCGATGATGGTGCCGTCTTCTTCGTCCAGCCCTTGGAGCAGGCCTGGCTCCCGCTGCCCGGCCAGTATGTGCCGGATGGCGGCAACCAGATCTCCCCAGCCGTTGGCTGCCGCCACGCGCAGGCTTTCTTCCAGCGGCGCCCGGAGATGGACATTCTGGCAGGCGGCGACGACTTGCAGGATGAGCGCCGCGTGGGCGCTGCGGATCTGCTCCCGGCGTTCGGGGAGGATGGGCATGGGGTGAACTCCAATCAAGGTTTGCCGGTTATTTTGCGGCATTGGCTGCCGGTGTGCAAAAAAGCTCAACGATGGAGATGCCGCACCAGATAACGCCCGGTGTGGGAGGATGGATTGCGTGCCACTTCGTCCGGTGTGCCGGTGGCGATGATCTGGCCGCCGCCGGAGCCGCCTTCGGGGCCGAGGTCGATGACCCAGTCTGCCGTCTTGATGACGTCCAGATTATGTTCGATAACGACGATGGTGTTGCCCGCATCGGCCAGCTTCTGCAACACCTCCAGGAGCAGGGCGATGTCATGAAAATGCAGGCCGGTGGTGGGTTCGTCGAGAATGTAGAGGGTCCGTCCGGTGTCGCGACGGGAGAGTTCCCGGGAGAGCTTGACGCGCTGTGCTTCGCCGCCGGAGAGGGTGGTGGCC
>DAIEIW010000121.1:0-23654 GCA_027351205.1 Acidithiobacillus sp. | reverse complement strand
AGCGCGCGATCAGGGCGGCCTGTGCGGCGGATACCGCCACAAACAGCTCCAGATAGGGATTGTCCGCACTTTTCAGGGCGGGGTAGTGGCGGGCGATGGTGTAGTCAGCCAACTGTTTAACTCGGTTGCTTTCGTTGCGCGCGGCAAAAAATTGAAAGGTACCGACGCGAATATGACTGGCGGCGATGCGGGTGAGAATGGCGCCGGGGAGCCCCATTCCCCGATGGACGGTTTCCCCTGTCGTGACGGCGGCCAGCGCGCGGGTCGTGGGTATGCCCAGCGCATGCATGGCTTCGCCGATGACATATTCGCGCAGCACCGGCCCCAGTGCCGCCTTGCCATCGCCGCCCCGCGAAAAGGGCGTGCGACCGGAGCCTTTCAGTTGCATATCTCGGCGCCGACCGTGGCGATCGATCAGTTCGCCGAGCAGGAGGGCGCGGCCATCGCCCAGTTGCGGAGAGAAGTGGCCGAACTGATGGCCGGCGTAGGCTTGGGCCAAGGGCAGCGCGCCTTCCGGGATCTGATTCCCGGAAAAAATGGCGGCACCCAGTTCATCGTCCAGCGTGGCACTGTTGATCCCCAGCTCCTCCGCCAGTGCCTGGTTCAACAGCAGCAGTCGGGGTGTTGGTGCCGTGGCCGCCTGCCAGGGAGCGTAAAAACCCTCCAGATCACGCGCATAGGTATTGTCAAAATGTAATAACGCCTTATCCATCTGTCAGTCTTGATGCATGGGCACTGGTATCTCCAGTTTCACCTCACCGTTCTCCAGGCGCGCAGTGATTCGCGTGCCCTTGGGCAGGTCGCCGAAGAGGATATGCTCCGCCAGCGGCTTCTTCAGGTGCTCCTGAATCATCCGCGTCATCGGCCGTGCGCCCATCTGCGGGTCGTAGCCCTTGTCCGCCAGCCATTGCCGTAGTTCAGCGCTGATTTCCAGGCTATAGCCCTTTTGCAGCAACTGCTCGTCCAGCTCCATGACGAACTTGTCCACCACATGCAGCACCGTCTCCTTGGAAAGCGGCGTGAAGGGTACAACGGCATCCAGGCGATTGCGGAACTCCGGCGCGAAGACCCGGCGGATGGTCTCCATTTCCTGTCCGCCGTCACTTTGGGGGGAGGTCATGAAACCAATATTCGCTTTGCCGCGCGACCCGGCGCCCGCATTGGTGGTCATAATGAGCACCACGTTGCGGAAGTCCACCGTGCGGCCGCCGGCATCCGTCAGTTTGCCGTGATCCATCACTTGCAGGAGGACATTGAAGATATCCGGGTGTGCCTTCTCAATTTCATCCAACAACAGCACCGCATGTGGATTACGGCTCACCGCCTCCGTCAGTTGTCCGGCCTGGTCATGCCCGACATATCCCGGCGGTGCACCGATGAGCCGTGACACCGTATGCCGTTCCATGTATTCACTCATGTCGAAGCGTAGTAGCGGAATGCCGAGCAGGCTGGCCAACTGCCGGCTGAGTTCGGTCTTACCCACGCCGGTCGGGCCGGAGAAGAGAAAACTCCCTACCGGCTTTTCATGGTGGCGCAGGCCTGCCCGCGCCATTTTGATGGCTGCGGAGAGTTCGTGAATGGCCTTTTCCTGACCATAGATGACGAATCCCAGATCCCGCTCCAGATTCTTCAGGGCCTGCCGATCATCGGTAGAGACGCTCTTACCCGGAATACGGGCCACCCGGGCGACCATTTCTTCGATGTCATGCACACCGATGCTCTTTTTGCGTCGGGAGGCTGGCAAAAGCGCTTGCGCGGCACCTACCTCGTCGATGAGATCGATGGCCTTGTCGGGTAGATGACGATCGTGGATGTGCTTGACCGACAGCTCCACCGCCGCGCGCAGGGCCGTGTCGGTATAACGCAGGCCATGATGCTGCTCAAATTGACCCTTCAGTCCGCGCAGAATCTGCACGGACTCTTCCTGAGAGGGCTCCGGCACGTCAATTTTCTGGAAGCGGCGGGTTAGCGCGCGATCCTTCTCAAAATACTGGCGGAACTCCTGATAAGTGGTCGCCCCGATACATTTCAGTTCACCGGAGGCGAGAGCCGGCTTCAGCAGATTGGAGGCATCCATGGCGCCACCTGAAGCGGCTCCGGCGCCGATCAGGGTGTGAATCTCGTCGATGAACAGGATGCTGTTGGGTTTTTTGCGCAGCGCCTTCAGCACCCCTTTCAGGCGTTCTTCAAAGTCACCCCGGTAGCGGGATCCGGCGATCAACGCCCCCAAATCCAGGGCATAAATCGTCGCGTTTTCCAGCATCTCCGGCACCTTGCCGGCAACAACGGCACGCGCAAGGCCCTCGACGATGGCGGTTTTCCCGACGCCTGGTTCACCGACGAAGAGGGGATTGTTTTTCCGGCGCCGTGCCAGCACCTGCAGCACCCGGATCAACTCCTCCTGGCGTCCGATCAGCGGGTCCAGCCGTCCGGCCCGCGCCATCGCGTTGAGGTTGCGCGCATAGGCTGTGAGCGGGTCCTTGCTGTCTCCCTTCTTTTCCGTGGTGCGCTCGACTTCCTCTTCTTCCTCATCCATGACTTCATCCTTGCGCACGCCGTGCGCCAGAAAATTGACCACATCGAGTCTTGTCACATGTTCTTTCTGTAGGAAATAAACGGCGTGGGATTCCCTTTCGGCAAAGATGGCGACAATGACGTTCGCCCCCGAAACCGCATCCTTACCCGCCGATTGCACATGGTAGAGCGCGCGTTGAATGACCCGCTGAAAACCTACGGACGGCTGGGTATTGACGGTGCCCGCCGGACCCATGGCGGGCACTTTGCGTTCCAGAAACTGCCGTAGTTCCACAGACAGATGGGTGCGGTCGGCGCCACAGGCGCTGAGCACATCCATACCGTCGGGGTTGTCGAGCAGGGCCAGTAGAAGATGTTCCACGGAGGCATATTCATGTCCGTACTGGCGGGCAATCTGGAAGGCCTGATTGATGGATTGTTCCAGGGGTTTGTCGATCATGGTTTACTCCTTTTCCATGATACAGCGCAGTGGATGCTGGTGTTGCCGTGCGTCGGCGGTGACCAGGGCCACCTTGGTTTCTGCGAGATCATAAGGAAAAATCCCGCACAACCCCTTACCCTGCTGATGGACGGCCATCATTACTGCCACTGCCTCGTCACGGGGCTTATGAAAATACGCTTCAAGAATATGCACGACATAGTCCATGGGAGTGAAATCATCATTTACCAGTAGTACCCGGTACATACGGGGCTCCTGTGCCTGCGGTTCGCGCTCCAGGATGGTACTGCGACGATGTTGCGTTCTACCCATGACCTACACTCCATAATGTTTGCTATTCGCTGCCATTGTGGCGCCTGCCTTCTGCGCTGGCAAGGTGTCCCATGAGCCAGCTCCGCATCAGCCACGTCCTTCGAACGTGGGCGCGCGGGCGGTAAAAAAAAGCGCCGGGGAGAGTCCCGGCGCTTTTGGTTTGAGCGATACCAAAATTACTTGGTGATATTGATCTTCGCCTGGCTGCGCAGGTCGGAGACGAACTTGGCGGCCTCCTGCTGCTGCAGTTGCATCTTGATGCGATCCTTCATGGTACTCAGTGGCGGGGGGGTCAGGGCGCGCGTCGCCTGCACCTCGATCACATGGTAGCCGAACTGGGTCTGCACCGGGCCAACGGGCTTGTCGATAGGAGCTGTCTCAATGGCCTGAGCGAAGGGCGGAACGACCATACCGGGGACAATCCAGCCCAGCTCGCCACCATGAGCGGCACTGGCCTTGTCGATGGAGTATTTTTCCGCCAGAGCGGAGAACTTCTGACCGGCCTTGAGATCGCCCATGACCTTGTCGGCCTCGGTCTTCGTCTTCACCAGGATATGCCGCACTTCAAATTCCTTCTTGCCCATGGCCTGAACGAATTTGTTGTAGGCGTTCTGAATGTCAGTTTCCGGAACGGGGTGCTCTTTCACGTACTGTTCGACCGCCGCATCGGCCAAAATCTGACGCTTGGCCATAGCCAGGCGCTCTTTCACGTCAGCGGTCTGGCCCAGCTTGTGGTTGACGGCGTACTGCGAAAGCACTTCCATGTTGACCAGATTCTGCACCACCTGCTCGCGGGCATTGGGCTCCTTGGCGAGCGCCGGGCTCATGGACATGATGGCCTGCACCTCGCTGTTATCAATGGTGGCGCCATTGACGGTGGCGACGGGGGCAGCAAAAGCAGGTATAGCAAAAGCGCTGACAGTGGCAGCAAGAATGACCACGCGAAGTTTCATAAATTTTCCTTCAGGTTAAGTGATGCTGGCCCTATTATCCATAGTGGCGGACAAAGGGGAAGTCTCAGGGGTGCTACGTTGCAGTGGTGCCTCCGTTTCCTGACGTTTTTCAGGGCCGAGGAGGAATTCCACCAGGGTAAGGGCAAAATCCATGGCTGTACCCGGTCCGCGGGATGTGATCAGGGGACCGTCGACCACTACGGCATTTTCCTGGTAGGTATAATCCCGGCTCTGCGGATCGAGGGTGCCGGGATAAGCGGTGACCTGACGGCCATCGAGCAGATGATGGGCTGCCAGCATGCCGGGTGCGGCACAGATGGCGGCTATGATCTGCCCCTGCCGGGTTCTTTCCTGCAGGAGCCCGATGAGCGGCTGATGCTTTGCCATGCGCTCCACACCCCCGATCCCGCCGGGAAGCAGAATCACATCGATATCAGCGTCGGCCACATCGGCCAACAGCGCGTC
The DNA here is from genome assembly GCA_027351205.1 of Acidithiobacillus sp. Lineage (GTDB taxonomy): Bacteria > Pseudomonadota > Gammaproteobacteria > Acidithiobacillales > Acidithiobacillaceae > Acidithiobacillus. Next base: position 18,950 of record DAIEIW010000121.1, on the reverse strand, counting down.
TGGTTGCAGGCGCAGCCCCCGTCCACCGGTGACCAAACCGGTTTCCAGTCCGGCGAGGACCACTTGCAAACCCGCCCGTCGCAGAATATCGCAGGAGATCACTACCTCCATGTCCTCAAAACCATCCGCTACGGGGATCAGCACCTGTATCGCAGAAGTCACTGGCGCCTTGCTCCTCTTGAGAAAAAATGCACGACTACCTCCCCGCCGACAAATCGGGAAATCACGTCGAATTGGACCACGATGGTGCAGAATTTATCCATGATCAACACATATCAGAACAAAATAGTCCTGGCTGGATCATTGTCCCACTGCCTTCGGAAGGGGGATCACCATGGTGACGCTATGCCCATTTTCCTGCACGGAGACCGCCTGGTTTTGCAGAATGGCGAGCGCCTCGCGCAGGGGGTAATCCCTCACCAGATCCGGTTTCAGGATGCTGCTGGCGGCTATGGCCTCGTCTGCCGCCGTGGATTCGGTAGCGGCGGTCGGTGTCGAGACTGTGGCGGAAGCCGGCAGGGCGATGGTGTACCGGGATGTGGCCTTGCGGCACTCGTCCGGCGCTTTCAGCACGCCATGTAGTTCCGACTCCTTCAGGAGATCCGCATCCAGTGCGCGCAGCCGCGCATTGGATGGCTGCACCTCGATGTTGGGGACGATGCCCTCGCTCTGGATGGAGCAGCCCGCTGGGGTGTAATAAAGTGCCGTCGTCAGTTTGAGGGCGCCGCCGTTGCTCAGCGGTATCACCGTCTGTACCGATCCCTTGCCAAAGGTGCGCTGACCCATGATCAGGGCGCGGTGGTCATCCTTGAGCGCGCCGGTAACGATTTCCGCTGCGGAAGCCGAGCCGCCATTGACGAGTACGATCATGGGGGCGCCGTGGAGGTAATCGGGTCCGTGGGCGGAGAAACGCATATCGCTGTCGTCGGTGCGCCCTTTGGTATAGACGATCAGCCCTTTGTTGAGGAAGGTGTCCGCTGTCTCGACCCCTGCTCCGAGCACTCCCCCCGGATTGTTGCGGAGGTCGAGGATCAGACCTTTGAGGTGCCCGTTGGCTTCCTGCTCCAGATGCTCCACCGCCTTGCGGGTTGCACTGCCGGTGTTTTCCTGAAACTGACTGACGCGGATGTAGCCATAACCGGGCGCCAGCATGGCAGAACGCACGCTCTGCACCTTGATGATGGCGCGAGTCAGGGTCAGGGTCAGGGGTTGCGTCTGATGCGGCCGCAAAATAGTCAGGGTTACCTGTGTTCCGGGCTTGCCACGCATCATGTCCACGGTTTTCTGCAGGGCGATGCCCTGCAGGGCCTTATGGTCAATTTTGATGATGATATCGCCTGATTCGATGCCAGCCTTGGCGGCCGGCGTACCGTCAATGGCGCTGATGACCTTGAGTACGCCATGCTCGCCCGTCACTTCAATGCCCAGCCCGCCAAATTTGCCGTTGGTGAACACTTGCATTTCCTTGAATTCTTTAGGCGTCAGATAGGCAGAATGGGGGTCCAGGGCGCTGACCATGCCGTTGATGGCGCCATCCATCAGTTTTTTGTCGGAAGTGGGGTCGACGTAATGAGATTTGACGATCCCGAAGACCTGACTAAAAGTCTGGATCTGTTCCAGAGGGATACTATTCTGATCCTTTGCCGCGTGAACGGTGACGGCAAAACTGGCGCTGACACCCAGAACGATCCCGACGCTGACGCCCAGCAGGGTACCGGAGCGCGGCTTGGGGAAGCGGGGAACGGACATAGATAAAATCTCCAAAAGTGTGGGTCCAGCGCAGGGCGCTTGGCAGAAGGCAGCGTGATTCTCAGTTGTGGATGTAATCCAGCGGATTGACCGGGTGGCCAGCATTCCGCATCTCGAAATAGAGACCATCGTTCCCCAGTTCGCCGCCGCTGCCCACGCTGCCGACTTGGCGTCCGGTAGAAACCTGCTCTCCAACGTGGACATCGGTAGCGCCCAGGTGCCCGTATATGGACAACAAACTATGTGCGATCTGCACGATGACAATCTGTCCATAGCCGCGCAAAGGCCCCGCATAAAGTACCATGCCCGGCGCGATGGCGCGAACCTCTGTCCCTACCGGGGCCTGAAAGGTGATACCCTGCCAGTCGAGTCCGCCAGTCACCCGGGGCGTGCCGAAACGCGCGGTAACCGGACCGGTTACCGGCGCGGGGTAGTTGCCGTGCCCGACGATGGGGGTTGCGGGCAATGCGGGAGCGGGGGTGGCGACGATCACCGGCGGACGAACTACGGTGGTGGGTGGCTGCTTTTGTGCATTCGCCGCACGTTGAACCTGTCGTGCCCGCTCTGTTTCCTGCACCCGCTGCGCCTGCTGTTCCGCCTGTCTTTTCTGAGCCAGATAATGTTGCGCGACAGCGGCCCGTTGCGCGGAGATTGCCGCCGCACGACGGGCCGCAGCAGCGGCAGCGGCCTTGCGTCGTGCTTCGGCGGCAGCTTTAGCGCGGGCGACTTCTTCCTGATGGTGGAACTGAACGGTCAGACGGCTCACCAATCCATTGAGAATATTGGCATTCGCCTGTAATTCTGCGATCTTGGTCTTGTCGGCGGCAATGCGGGCTGCAAGCTGGTTTTCCAGTGCGGCGTGAACCTCACGCTGCTGCCGGAGCGTTTGTTCCTGCGCACTGACCTGTTGTGCCAACTGAGCGAGATGGGTTTCGTGGATTTGCACCTCATGCCGGGTCTTCCGTATCTGTTGCGCGGTGCCTTGGGTTTTGACGATCAGTGCGCTGCGCGCCTTGGCCAGAGACTCGTAAAAGACGCTCATGCGCCCCAGTTCTCCCGGGCGTTCCGTTTGCAGCCAGACGGCCAGCGGGGTAACTCCGCCGAGCATGTATGCACCGCGAAGCTGCCGGGCGAGGATATCTTTCTGTTGACCCAGTTCCGCCTGGAGTGTATTGATTTTTACCCGCAGTTCGGCCAGTTGCGCCTGTGCTGAGTGTTGCTGTTGCTGGATTCCGATCAGCTTCTTTTGTGTTGTAACAACCCGCTGATCGAGTGCGCTGATTTCTACGCGCAGTTGCGCCTGGGTTTTCTGCCCCGCCGCGAGATGCGCCTGTACCTGCCCTAGGTTCTCGTGTATATGTTCCAGTTTTTTCTGGCTATTTTGTATTTTTTCCTGAAGCGTTGCCGCTCCCGCTCCCGCACCGGCCGGAAGGAGAAAGATCAAGGCAAACAGCGCGCCGACGCGGGGACGGGACAGAAGGGACATGGGTCAGAGGAACTGCACCAGGTTTTTGCCGCCCATTTCAGGAGGCACCGGCAAGCCCATGAGCCGGAGCATGGTGGGCGCGAGATCCTCCAGCGCCCCCCCGGACATAATCTCTGCAGGACGCCCGATGTAGAGCAGAGGCACCGGGTTACAAGTGTGGGAGGTGTGCGCCTGCCCGCTCCCGACATCCAGCATCTGCTCGACATTGCCATGATCTGCCGTGATCAGCGCTTCGCCGCCTACGTCGCGCACGGCGCTGACAATACGCCCGAGGCTGCGGTCTACCGCTTCGACCGCAGCAATGGCGGCAGCCAGTTTACCACTGTGGCCGACCATATCGGGATTGGCGATATTGCAGATGATGGTATCGTACCGGCGGCTTTCAACGCGGGCGACTAGGGCATCGGTCAGCTCATTCACGCTCATTTCCGGTTGCAGATCGTAGGTGGTGACCTTGGGGGACGGGATCAATACGCGATCTTCGCCGGGGAATATCTGTTCGTCACCGCCACTCAGGAAAAAGGTGACATGGGCGTACTTTTCGGTTTCGGCAATGCGCAACTGATGCAGGCCGAATTGGGATACCCATTCGCCAAAGGTGTTTTTCAGACGAGTGGGGGGGTAAGCGACATGTGTATCAAAATGCTCACTGTATTCTGTGAGGGTGACGAAGTCTGCGAGTCGGGGTCTGACCTGCCGGGTGAAGCCATCGAAGTCTGCCTCGACAAACGGTCGGGTGATCTGGCGGGCGCGATCGGAGCGAAAGTTCATGAATAATACTGCATCGTGATCGCCGATGCAGGCGGGGTTGGCACCAATCCGCGATGGGGCGACAAACTCGTCGCTTTCGCCACGGAGGTAGGCGGCGCCAAGCGCCTCTAAACCCGTGGCATAGTGCTCCCCCTTGCCGAGGGTAAGCAGATCATAGGCCTGCTGGACCCGATCCCAGCGGTGGTCACGATCCATGGCGTAAAAACGGCCGATCACCGAGGCCAGAGCGCCACCGTAGGTAATTATCTCGGCATCCAGTCGTTTCAGAGATGACTCCGCGCTGCGCGGCAGGGTGTCGCGGCCATCCAGAAAGGCATGCACGTAAACCCGTTCAGCGCCCCGGCCCCGCGCCAGACGTAGCGCGGCGAGGATATGTTCTTCGTGAGAATGCACACCACCGGCTGAAAGCAGGCCCAGGATATGGACGGCACCCCCCTGTGCCCCGGCGGCATCCACCGCTGCACAGAGGGCGCTGTTGGAGTAGAAACTGCCATCGGCGATGGCAAGATTCACGCGCTCGTACTCCTGGTACACCACGCGTCCCGCTCCGATATTGATATGCCCGACTTCGCTGTTGCCCATCTGTCCGCCGGGAAGCCCCACAGAAGCCCCGGAAGCGTTGATGAGACCATGGGGACAATTTTGCCACCAGCCATCCCAGTTTGGCGTGCGCGCCTGGGCAATGGCGTTATCTTCAGAATCCTCCCGGTAGCCCCATCCATCGAGGATCAGGAGCAACACCGGACGTGGTTTTTGAGTCATCAGTTTCCTCTGCGCAGCGAACGCACCCCGTTAATGATGCGCATTAGAACAGATCAGGCGAATGCTGTCATGGGGTCATGACCAAAGGTTTCAGGTGCCAGATATCCGTGTTGTACTGAGCAATGGTCCGGTCGCTGGAAAAAACCCCGCTGGCCGCTGTGTTGAGAATGCTCAGCCGTTGCCATTCGGTCTGATCATGCCAGACATCTGCCGCCTCCCGTTGCTTGACTTTATAGCTGGTGAAATCGGCGAGCACCATCCACGGGTCATGGGGATGGGTGACGGCGTGGACGATGGGGTCGAAAATGCCCGGTTCGAACGCGTTGAAATAGCCGCTCTGCAACAGGTCCATGACCCGTGCCAAATCGTGGTCCGCCTGGATATATAGCTCCGGATTGTAATGCCCGCGCAATTGGCCGACCTCCTCGGCATTCAACCCGAAAAGGAAAAAGTGCTCGGCGCCTACCGCGTCGCGGATCTCGATGTTGGCGCCATCCAGGGTGCCGATGGTCAGGGCCCCGTTCATCATGAACTTCATGTTGCCGGTGCCGGAGGCCTCCTTGCCTGCCGTGGATATCTGCTCGGAGAGGTCGGTTGCCGCGCAAATCTGCTCCATGAGGGAGACCCGGTAATCTGGTAGAAAGCTCACGCGCAACAAGCCTTCCGTATCCGGATCATGATTGATGACATTGGCGATATTGTTGATGAATTTAATGGTGCGCTTGGCCATGAAGTAACCGGGCGCCGCCTTGCCCGCAAACAGGACGTTGCGGGGGGTCACCTGGTTCGCTTCGCCGCGCTTGATGCGGTCGTAGAGATGGATGACATGCAGGGCATTGAGCATCTGCCTTTTATATTCATGGATGCGCTTTACCTGCACGTCCACCAGGGCATCGCGGATGAAAGTGACGCCGGTATGCTGATGCACCAGTGCCGCCAGCCGTTCCTTGTTGGCGCGACGTACCTCCACCCAGCGCTTGCGGAACTTCGCATCGTCCGCTGCCGGCTCCAGATCCCGCAGCCGTTCCAGGTCGTGCTTCCAGTCCGGGCCGATGCGCTCGGTAACAAGGTCGCGCAGCCCGGGGTTCGCCCATTGCAACCATCGTCGCGGTGTCACCCCATTGGTTTTATTGTTGAACTTCTTCGGCCAGAGGTGGTGGAAGTCGGCAAAAAGATCCTCACGGAGGAGCCTGGTGTGCAGGGCCGCGACCCCGTTTACCGAAAAGCTGCCCACCACGGCGAGGTGCGCCATGCGCACCATCTGCTCGTTGCCTTCCTCGATGATGGATAATCGTTGCAGCAGACCGGTGTTGCCCGGCGCGCGCCGTGCCACTTCCTGCAGAAAACGTGCGTTGATTTCCATGACGATTTCCAACAGACGCGGGAGGAGTAGCCGGAATAAACGCACCGACCACCGTTCCAGTGCCTCGGGCAGCAGGGTGTGGTTGGTGTAGGCCATGGTATGGCTAGTGATGTCCCAGGCTTCCTCCCAGTTCAGGCCGTGCTCGTCCATCAGCAGGCGCATCAGTTCCGGCACGGCACAACTGGGATGGGTATCATTAAGCTGGAAGCAGTGATATTCGGCAAAATTGCGGAAATCTTCGCCGTGGATGGCAACCCAGTCCGCGACCACATCCTGAAGGCTCGCGGAAGCCAGGAAATACTGCTGGCGCAGGCGCAGTTCCTTACCGTTTTCACTGCTGTCATTAGGATAGAGCACCATGCTGATGTGCTCGGCGTTGTTCTTGGCTGCGACGGCTTCTGGGTAGGCGCCGGCGTTGAATTCGCCGAGATCAAAGATGTCGGTGGCCGTCGCCCGCCACAGACGCAGGGTATTGACCACCTCGTTGCGATAACCGGGGACGGGAATGTCGTAAGGTACGGCAAGCACGTCGTGGGTGTCGACCCATCGTTGATGGAACCTTCCCTGGGCATCGTAATATCCGTCGCTACGCCCGAAAAAGTGAACGCGGCGTACCCGTTCCGGTCGTTTCAGTTCCCAGGGGCAACCATTCCTCAGCCAGTGGTCAGGTTCCTCCACCTGCTCGCCCCCGCGAATTTCCTGACGGAACATGCCGTAGCTGTAGCGAATGCCGTAACCCGTGACCGGCAGACCGAGAGAGGCGCAGCTATCGAGAAAGCAGGCTGCAAGACGGCCCAGCCCACCGTTACCCAGACCAGCGTCGGGCTCAAGTTCCATGATGTCCACCAGCTCGCGATGCTCCCAGGTCAACGCCTCGCGCGCCGCGTCTTCCAGACCCAGGTTCAGCAGGGCGTTGCCCATGGCTCGCCCGAGCAGGAACTCCAGAGAAAGATAAAAGGTGCGCCTACCGCTTTCGGCTGCCACCTTTTTCTGGGTGTTTTTCCAGCGTTCCACCAGACGGTCACGCAGGCTCATGGCCAGCGCCGTATAAACGCTGTTGACAGACTCCGCTGTTTCTTCGGCACCCAATGTGCGCAGCAAATAATGGCAGGTGTCCCTGCGCAGACTGGGGGCGTCCATGCCCAAGGGCGGTAGGGGGCATGCGGTTTTGCTGTGGTGTTGGGAGGGCACTGTTAGAGATTCCTCAAGGGCAGGTAGCAGGCAGGGCCATCATAGAATGATTCTACAAATCAGGGAAGGAAAAACGGTTGCTTGTTTTTTGTCATTGCCGTATCCATCTATGTCAGGGATCAGTCGAAAAAGGAGGATGTGAGATGGCTACCGTGACTTGGGTACTGGTGAGTAACGCCGCAGAGGCGCGCCTCTTTAAAAATGAAGGCTGCAATACCGGGCTGCATCTGGTACAGGATTGGCAGCATCCCGACAGCCGCAAGCACCAGGACGAACTGGTGACGGATGCGGGAGGGCGCGTTCAGCAGAGCTTCGCTGCGGGAGCACGGCCTGGTATCGAATGGCAAACCAGTCCTAAGGAGGCGGAAATGCTGCACTTCGCCAATGAGCTGGCGACCTATTTGGGCGCGGCGCGAAAGCAGAATGCTTTCCAACACCTGGTGCTCGTCGCTTCTCCGCATATTCTGGGTTTGCTGCGCGAAAAACTGGATGCGCCTACCAGTGCAATGATTTCAGGCACTTTGAGCAAGGATTATACCTATGTCGGTATCGAGGAGCTCAGTAAGCATCTCGCCCAGGTCATGTGTCCATGAGGCCGGCCCGCTATTAGTGCGATGGGGAAGATCATGGGGAAATCTCTTGCGGACTTTATACGGGCGGCGCGCAGTCAGATTCGCGAAATAGACTGCGATACGTTGGAGGATTGGCTGCGGAGCCGGGACGATGTGCTTGTGGTGGATGTCCGGGAGTCCAGTGCCTTTCTGGAGGGGCATCTGCCGGGCGCTATCCATGTGCCTCGCGGTTATCTGGAGGCACTGGCGGACCCCGATTACGGCCATTGCCATCCGGAGTTGGCCATTGCGCGCGATCGGGTCGTTGTCCTGTACTGTGACGGCGGAGCACGTTCGGCGTTGGCAGCGGTGACCTTGCAGGAGATGGGCTTCACCGAAGTCTATAACCTCGGTGGCGGTATCAATGTCTGGGATGCCGAGGATAAGCCCGTCGTTTCCTGAGCCAGCCGAGGCCTAGCCGATCGTTTCGCCAAAGTTCTCGCGATAGCGGGCCTGGAATTCCGGCCAGGTAAAGCGGTGATTCTGGGTGCCTGCTTGTTCAATTTTGTAGGCGCCCATCAGTGAGGCGACCCTGCCGCTGGTTTCCCAGCCGAGTTCGTGTTCCAGGCCGTACAGCAGCCCCGCGCGATAGGCGTCCCCACATCCGGTGGGGTCGGTAACCGCTTTGGGCTTGGCCGCCGGAATGGTCGTCTCCCGGCCGTCATGATAGATCACCGAGCCATGCTCGCCGCGGGTGACGATCAGGGCCTTGAGGCGCTGGCGAAGTTCGTTGAGGCCGAGGCCGGTGCGCGCCTGTACCATCTGGCATTCATAATCGTTGACCGTAAGGTAATCTGCCCGGTCAATCAGGCGGGTCAGGGTTTCCGCATCGAAGAGCGGCAGACCCTGACCCGGGTCAAACAGCGTGGGAATGCCGGCATTCGTAAGGTCTTCCAGATGCTGCACCATGGCGCCGAGTCCATCCGGTGCGACAATAGCCCAACGCACATTCTCGGGGATACGCCCGGCCAGGTGGTTTTCCTGGGCCTGAAACATCGCGCCGGGGTGAAAGGCGGTGATCTGGTTGTCGTCCAGATCGGTAGTGATGAAGGCTTGTGCGGTGTAGTGGTCCGGGAGAATCCGCAGCAGGCCGGTGTCTAATCCCTGTGCCTTCAGGTGATCGAGATAAGGCGTGAAGTCCTGACCTGCTGTGCCGACGATCAGCGGATTGGCGCCCAGCAATTTGAGGTTGTATGCGATGTTGCCGGCACAGCCGCCGAAGTCGCGCCGCATTTGCGGGACGGTAAAGGACACGTTCAGCATATGTACCTGATCAGGCAGAATGTGCGCCTTGAAGCGGTCCTGAAAGACCATGATGGTATCAAAGGCCAGAGAACCGCAGACGAGAGTGGACATGAAAGCTCCTTGTTGGTTTTTCGGCAAAACGGACAGAGAATTGTGGTAAATGTATCTAAACCGGGCTATGATCATAACAGGTTTTATTGGGCAGTGCTGCCATATACGAGGTGCAAGGTCATGGAGTGGGGGTTGCGCGCGGTGCTGGTGTTCACCGGTCTTGTCCTCGCCGTTCCGGCGTGGGCGGCCGAGCGGCCCGTGCATGATGAGACCTACATCAACCTCTTTGGGGGGAATACCTTTTTTGATGCGTCGAGCGGTCTGGACAACGGTGGCAATGCCGGAGTCGTCGGCTTGCGCATGGGGCGTCGGATAGATGCGCACGTGGGAGTGGAGGCGCAGGTGGCAGCAGCCTTTGCCCACCTGCAGGGTCCTGCACATGCCGTCGGTGCCAATCAGTACAGTGGCGCGATCTTAGGTAATCTTTACGCGCTTGGTAGCCCTGACACCCCCTATCTCTCCTTGGGTTTGGGGGCGTCCAGCGACCTGTTTAACAGCCAGCTCGGCCGGGGAACCTCGTTGATGGGCGTCTTCGGTGTAGGCTATCAGTATCTCGTAAATGATCACCTGGGGCTGCGCCTGGATGTGCGAGATCAACTGCTCTTCAATACCCCTACGCCGAATGCTTCCAACCTCAACGATGTCCAGGTGACCGGGGGTATTTCCTATTTTTGGGGTGGCAGCAAGAAGTCCTCCTTTCCAGTGGTTGGTCCGGCGCGCTCTTGAGGCCGCACATCCGCCCCGCTTGAGCCAATTTTGCCTTTGCGGTGAGCGGGTTTCACTTCGCTTGTGGCGCTTTCCTTTGATATAGTGCGCGCTGTCCCTGTCGGCTGCGATAGGTCGGCCTAGCTATTGAGGAGCCCAGTGCATGTCCAAAAGTCATCTTTTCACCTCTGAATCCGTTTCCGAAGGTCATCCCGATAAAGTCGCGGATCAGATTTCCGATGCCATCCTCGACGCGATTCTGGCTCAGGACCCCCGCGGTCGCGTGGCAGCCGAGACGCTGATTACTACCGGTCTGATCGTGCTAGCGGGTGAAATTACCACCAAAGCGGTGGTGGATTATGCGGATGTGGCGCGCCAGACCGTGCGCCGGATCGGTTATAACTCCTCGGACATGGGTTTTGACTGGGCCTCCTGCGCGGTGGTGCAGACCTTGGACAAGCAATCCCCTGATATCGCTCAAGGCGTGGACGAAGGTGCCGGCCTTGACCTCGATCAGGGCGCTGGTGACCAAGGCCTGATGTTCGGCTTTGCCTGTGACGAGACGGACGTGCTGATGCCGACCCCCATCTATTTTGCCCACCGCCTGACCGAGCGGCAGGCGATGGTGCGCAAAGATGGTCGCCTGCCCTGGCTGCGTCCTGACGCCAAGAGTCAGGTGACGGTACGCTATGAGGATGGTCGCCCAGTCGCCATTGATACCGTGGTGCTTTCCACCCAGCATGGCCCCGATATCAGCCATGCAGATCTCGTCGAAGCCGTGCGCGAGGAAATCATCAAGCCCGTCCTGCCCCCTGAGATGATCCATAAGGGTACCAAATACCTCATCAATCCCACTGGCCGTTTTGTGATCGGCGGGCCCGTGGGTGACTGTGGTTTGACCGGGCGCAAAATCATTGTGGACACTTACGGCGGTCAGGGTAGTCACGGCGGCGGTGCGTTCTCCGGCAAGGACCCCTCCAAGGTGGACCGTTCTTCCTCCTACGCCGGACGCTATGTGGCAAAGAACATCGTGGCCGCAGGCCTCGCCAGGCGTTGCGAAGTGCAGGTGGCCTACGCCATCGGCGTCTCGCGGCCAGTGAGCCTGATGGTGGACACTTTTGGTACTGGCGTGATCGATGATGACCGGATTGCCGCCCTGGTACATGAGCACTTTGACTTGCGCCCCAAAGGCATCATCCAGATGCTCGACCTGTTGCGGCCTATCTATGCCAAAACGGCTGCCTATGGTCACTTCGGTCGCGAAGAGCCTGAGTTCACTTGGGAGCGGACCGACAAGGCCGCCGTCTTGCGTGACGCAGCCGGACTACGGTAAAAATGCCTTGGCGGGGAGTTATCCCCGCTGGAAGATCGGGTCGAGGGGCGCTGCAGTCGTCATGCCTCCTGCGCTGATCCGGCCGGATGATTCCCCGGCCGGGAAGGCGTCGGAGTGACGATCAGGCTCGGCCTATGCTTCCCATCTGTGAAACTGCGCTCGCTTTCATGCTCAAGGAATGACTTACATGAATGCTGTGCTCAAAAATTCTGCTGATCACAAAGTCTCCGATATTTCCCTCGCTGCCTGGGGACGTAAAGAAATCCGCATTGCCGAAACAGAAATGCCGGCACTGATGACCATTCGCCGCAAATACCAGGCGCAACAGCCCCTCAAGGGTGCGCGTATCGCTGGCTGCATCCACATGACCATCCAGACTGCGGTGCTCATCGAAACGCTGGTGGCGCTCGGCGCGGAAGTGCGTTGGTCCTCCTGCAACATTTTCTCCACCCAGGATCAGGCGGCGGCGGCCATCGCGGCGGCGGGCATCCCGGTTTTTGCCTGGAAAGGTGAGACGGAAGATGAATATTGGTGGTGTGTCGAACAGACCATTGCCGGACCTGACGGCTGGCGCCCGAACATGCTGCTGGATGACGGCGGTGACCTCACCGGCCTGCTGCACCAGAAATATCCGGAACTGCTGGCCGGCGTCCACGGCGTCTCCGAGGAAACCACCACCGGTGTGCATCGCCTCTGGGAAATGGCCCGGGAAGGCAGCCTGAAAATCCCCGCCATCAACGTCAACGACTCTGTGACCAAGAGCAAGAACGACAACAAGTATGGTTGCCGCCATTCTCTGAGTGATGCCATCAAGCGGGCCACCGATCATCTGCTCTCCGGTAAGCGCGCCCTGGTGCTGGGTTATGGCGACGTGGGCAAGGGTTCGGCGGCCTCCCTGCGTCAGGAAGGGATGATCGTCCGCGTCACCGAGGTGGATCCCATCTGTGCCATGCAGGCCTGCATGGATGGTTACGAAGTCGTGTCGCCCTATAAGAACGGCATCAACGACGGCACGGATGCCTGCATCGATCGCGGCCTGCTCGGCCAGATAGATTTGCTGGTGACCGCGACCGGCAACTTCAACGTCTGTGACGCCGACATGCTCAAGGCTCTCAAGAAGGGCGCGGTGGTCTGTAACATCGGCCATTTCGATAACGAAATCGATACCGCTTTCATGCGTAAAACCTGGGCCTGGGACGAAGTGAAGGCGCAGGTTCACAAAGTCTATCGGGATATGGGTGCCGGCAAGTCCTTTGATCCCGATAGTGATGATTACCTGATCCTGCTTTCTGAGGGGCGTCTGGTGAACCTGGGCAACGCGACGGGTCACCCCAGCAGAATCATGGATGGTTCTTTCGCCAACCAGGTGCTGGCGCAGATTCATCTGTACGGCGAACGTTTTGCCGATCTGCCTGCTGCGGAGAAGGCCGGTCATCTCTCCGTTACCGTCCTGCCCAAGGCGCTGGATGAAGAGGTGGCCCGCTATATGGTGGAAGGCTTCGCGGGGGTGTTGACCCGTCTGACCGACGCGCAGTCCAGGTACCTCGGCGTGTCTGCCGATGGTCCCTTCAAAGCGGATGCGTACCGCTACTGATGGCACATTCCGTCGAGTTCTTTCCCCCCAAAAATGCCGCGGGTGAGGAACGTCTGCGGGAGGCGATAACCGCGCTTCTTCCCTTGGGTCCCGAGTATGCTTCGGTGACCTTCGGGGCGGGCGGGTCCACCCGTGAACGTACTTTTGCGACGGTAGCCATGATTCGTCAGGATTATGGTCTGGAGGCGGTGCCGCATCTCTCATGCATTGGATCTACGGAAGCCGGGATCCGGGAGATTCTCGAAGATTACCGAAAGCAGGGCATACGCCGTATCGTGGCCCTGCGCGGTGATTTGCCAGAAGGCATGGAGAATCCCGGCCACTTTCAGCACGCTGCGGATCTGGTTGCATTTATCCGTCACTTCGGGGGCTTCGAGGTGTATGTGGCAGGCTATCCGGACATCCATCCCCGCGCGACTTCCGCCCGGAATGATGTGATGCACTTGGCAGCCAAGGTGCGGGCCGGGGCGGATGCGATTATCACCCAGTACTTTTTCAATCCCGACGCCTACTTGCAGTTGCGCGACGAGTTGCAACGGGAGGGCGTTGAAGTGCCGTTAGTGGTCGGCGTCATGCCCATCACCAATTTTGAACAGGTCTCCCGTTTTTCTGCCATGTGCGGCGCCGATATTCCCCAATACCTGCGGCGGCGGATGGATGCGTACGCCGCCGATCCGCAATCCCAATATCAGTTGGGAGTCGAGTTGCTGAGCAGACAGTGTCAATTGCTGCTGCGGGAGGGAGCACCGAGCCTGCATTTTTACACCCTGAATCAGGCCGAGGCGACAGCGGCGATCTGGCGTAATCTCGGTTTTTAGCCAATATTGACGAGACGGCACCCTTTGTTAAACTGGCGCGAAGGATGTTTTTATCCACAGCCCGGGTCGCTGCAGGTTTTCTTCACCAAAGAGGTTATATTTCCATGTCCAAAAAACATCCCGTCATTGCCGTGACTGGTTCCTCAGGGGCGGGTACCACCACCGTCAAACATGCCTTCCATGACATTTTCCGGCGCCTGAAAATTGACCCGGTCGTCATTGAAGGCGACAGCTTCCATCGTTACAACCGCAACGAGATGCGCGAAGCCATCGCCAAGGCTGCGGCCGATGGTAAAACCATCAGTCATTTCGGCCCGGAAGGCAATGATTTTGAAGCGTTGGAGCGCCTGTTCCGCGAGTATGGCGAGAGCGGCCATGGGCAGATGCGCTACTACGTCCACGACGAACCGGAGGCAGAACTGCGGGGCAGCGCACCGGGCACCTTCACCCCCTGGCAGGATATCCCTCTGGGGACCGACCTGCTGTTTTACGAAGGATTACATGGTGGCGTGAAGACGGGCGCTGTCGATGTAACCAATTACGTCGATCTGCTGGTGGGTGTGGTGCCGGTGGTCAATTTGGAGTGGATTCAGAAGATTCACCGTGACAATGCCCAGCGCGGCTACTCGGCCGAGGCGATTGTAGATACCATCCTGCGCCGTATGCCTGACTATATCCACTACATCACCCCGCAGTTCTCCCGTGCGCACATCAATTTCCAGCGCGTACCGCTGGTGGATACCTCCAATCCTTTCATTGCCCGCGACATCCCGACCCCGGACGAAAGCATGGTGGTCATCCGCTTCCGGGATCCCAAGGAAGAGAATTTCCCCACCCTCCTGCAGATGTTGCCGGGCAGTTTTATGTCGCGTTCCAATACCCTGGTGATCCCAGGGACGAAGATGGGCTATGCGATGGAACTCATTCTCGGCCCGCGTATCGAGCGGATGCTGGAAGATATGCATCTCACCATTTAGGGCTGCAGGCTTCCTGGCTTTTGAACAATAATCCCGTGGTGGCTGTAGCCGCCGAGGGATTGCTGGTTCTGGCAGGGATATATCGGTGCCCCGAGTTTTCACTAACCACCGGTAATGAACCTATATCTCCTGGAGAAGAAGCCTTGAATGAAAACAATCGGGAGAGGCCATGGTTCCGTCAAGCTGCAGAGGTGATCCCCAGGCATGCGTATCTCAAATTTGTCGGAACGACGACGTTTATCAGCATATTTTTCGTTGCTTACTTCTATTTGCTCAAAGATCCGGCATACCCGGTAACGGTGATGCCGAGAATCTGGCTGGATCACCTGATCGGCTTTCAGCCACTGTCGTTGCCTTTCTACCTATCGCTGTGGTTTTATGTTTCCCTTCCCCCGGCATTATTAGCCACGCGGCGCGAACTGGTTGACTATGCCATGAGCATAGCTGGAACCTGCCTTGTGGGACTGATCATCTTCTACTTCTGGCCCACCGCGGTGCCCGTGGCCCATATTGACTGGGCTTTGTATCCAGATGTGGACTTCCTTAAAAACATGGACGCCTCTGGCAATGCCTGCCCTTCGCTACACGTCGCTACAGCGGTTTTTTCGGGTATCTGGCTACATTATTTGCTGCGACGCTTCGGTGCGCCGCTGTGGATAGTCCTCTGCAATTGGATTTGGTGTGCGGGCATCGCATATTCCACCCTGGCCCTACGCCAGCATGTGGCCGTTGATGTGTTGGCGGGACTGGTGCTTGGGGTGCTGGCTGCTTACCTGTCGTTGCGGAGACCGCAGAGCAGAGACGCCTTTTATTGAATGTTTCTCTCAGGCATGATGCCAGTCAGCCGTCGCGGCGTACCCGGATGCTCTGAAAGTGGCGGTAGGTCACCTGTCCGGGGCCGCCGCTCGGTTTACGGTGGACATGGCGAATTTCCGTCCAGTCCACCTCGCCGCTGATGGCGCGGGACTGGCTTTGCTGCAGGGCAATGCGTGCGGTGGCGGCGAGCACCGGTTCGGGCACCGGCGTCTGACTGTTCTCCCGGCGCAACACCACATGGCTGCCGCCTAAATCCTGAATGTGAAACCACAGGTCCCAGGATTTGGCTGTGCGGAAGGTCAGGCGGTCATTCTCCCTGGCATTTTTACCCCAAAGGATCGTGAAGCCGTCGATGACCGTTTGACTGAATGTGGCATCCTCTGGTTTCCCTTTTTTTGCCGGGCTTCTTGACGTGGGCGACGTGTGGGTTGCCGAACCGTCCACGGACGGTAGCTGTAGTTTGCTACCCGCAAGGCGTTCCAGCAGCTTCTCTGCCTCTTGCAGGCGGCTGGTGATTTCCCGCTGTGCGCGCTGACTGCGTTGCGCCTGCTGCATATACCACTGTGCCTGCTGGTGCAGAAACTGGCCCGGTGTTACGGCAATAGTCAGGAGCGCACCTGCTGCGCTGGTGTGGTCTGGGGCGCTGATCTGAGTGTCTGACGCCATCGTGTCAGGCAGGGCGAAGAGGGCGAAGGCCTGGGTACGATACACCTCCGGATCCTCCCAGCGCGCCATATCCTGGCGCATGTTCCGGATGCGGTGTTGCTGACGTTCCCGCTGCAAGGCGAGGGTCCGTTCCTGTGCTGAGGGCGCCGAGTGTGCGGCGGGGAGCGCAAGGCGCAGCGCTTCTTGTGCCGGAATCTCCTGCATCGGTGCCCAGTCGGGTAGGGGCACAGGGTAGAGGACGGGCTGATCGGCTTCCGCCGAAGACCGCCACCAGGGCGCGCAGGGATCCGCGCGCTGCGACCATGCCTCCTGCATGGCCTGCTGCTCGGCCGTGTGCTGTGGGCGATAACGAGGTGCGACGCGGCGCAGCCAGGCAGCGGCACTCGGTAAGGGCTGGGCAAAGGGCAGACTATCTTCCGGCGGTACATACACCACGCCGGGCAGGAAGCGCGGCGTGGCCTTACCGTCGAGGCTGTCCCAGCGCCAAGCCCAGCGAATATGCTGCGCCGCGTCGAGCAAGGCGATATTGCCGCGTCCGCCAAAGCATTCGGCAATCAGACTGATCTGGTCCACCCGCTTGCTGATATGAACGCGGCGGCAATCCATGCGCACGATGCGATCCGCCCAGGGCACGCTGATGCGCTGAATGCGAAAACCGGCCAAACGCTGATTGAGCGGACTGCTCCAGGTGGTTAAGGCGTCCGACTTATGGAATGCGGTATCCTGCCAGAGCCCCAGAGGGGCGCGCTGCGCGATCAGCGCAAGGTGCGCTATGGCGGTGTGCAGATAAATCCCGCCTGGCGCATCGCTGATGCCCTGGATGGTCTGCTGCGCGAGTTGGCGGTCCAGACACTGGGCGGCGGCGGCGAGTTGCAAGGTGTCCATCTGTCGAAGCTAAGCTGCGCGCACTGGCAACGTGCTCATGCCTCTTTGCGCGCCTCGATCATCACCGGCTTATCCGTCACCGCGCCCAAGCTGCGCAGCACTCCCATCAGCATTGCCAACGCTGCCGGCGGCTTTTGCAGGCTGGCGTCCAGTACACACTCCGCATGCTCCGGCGCCTCGTAGGGGTCGTCCACACCCGTAAAGCCGGTGATTTCGCCGCGCATGGCCTTGGCATAAAGGCCTTTGGGATCGCGCTCGGCACAGACCTCCAGCGGGGTGGCCACATGCACTTCGATAAATAGGCCACCCGCTTCTTCCACCAGACGACGCGCATCGGCGCGGGCCTGACGATAGGGCGAAATGGCAGCGACCACCGCAATGCCGCCATGACGTGCCACCAGACTGGCGACGAAGCCGATGCGGCGGATATTCTCGTCGCGGTCTTCGCGGCTGAAACTCAAACCTTTGGATAGAAAACGCCGCACCACATCGCCATCCAGCAGGGTCACGGCGCGCTCATCATCCGCTTCCAGGGTGCGGGCCAGCATCCCCGCCAGAGTGCTTTTGCCGCTGGCAGACAGTCCGGTAAACCAGATGACCAGTCCGCGCCGGTCCGCACCGCGGTAGGCCTGGCGCAATATCTGAATGACCTCCGGCGGGGAGAACCACTCGGGGATGTCCTCCCGGCTGGCCAGTCGCCGCCGCAACTCCGTACCGGAAATGCCCGCCAAGGCCTCGCCGTTGGCCTCTTCCACCGGCACATAACGGCGCCGGGTCCGGGAATACGCATACTCGGGCAGGAAAATACCGGCAATACCCATCTCATTGGCGTGCCGGGCAAAAAGCTCCTGTGCCGCAAAGGCCGGGTAGAACAGACCGCCCGCCGCTGCGCCGGGGTCGGCATGACCGCGACCGATGATGAAATGGGTAGCGCCATAATTGCGGCGAATCAGCGCGTGCCAGAGCGCCTCCCGCGGGCCGGCCATACGCATGGCCAAGGGCAGGGGCGAGAGCAGGGCAGTCGTCTCGGGGTAATGACCCAGCACCGCACGATACACGCGCATGCGGTAGGATGCCTCCACATCACCGGGCTTGGTGGGGCCGATAGCCGGATGCAGCAGCAGACGCGCGCCCGCACCCGCCTGTTCCAGCCCCGCCTGAGTCACGGCAATGTGGGCGTGATGGAGAGGGTTGCGGGTCTGAAAGGCGACAACCGGATGCGTTCCGCTCCAGTGCCTTTGCAGCATGGCTGGGGTCTGATATTCGGGCGGAAATTCGACGGCGGCGGCGCGCGTCAGGGTGTCCGCATCCCAAGCCGACACGCGCCCTGCCACATAGTAAGGACCGCGCGCCAGCAACTCGGCCACACCCGGATGGCTGGGGTCGATCGTTCCATAAACCGCTGCGGCCTCCAGCAGTTTATCCGGACGATAGCAGGCGCTGACGGCAACAGAGCCGAGGGGGGTGCCATCACTGCGCTCCAGGCGCAAAGTGTCCCCTGCCGCCAAAGACTGACCGAGTGCCTCGCTGACGTCGAGCACCACGGGAACGGGCCAGAGCGCGCCATTACCCAGACGCATGTGTTGCAGCACGGACTGCCAGTCCGCTGCATCCAGGTAACCCTCCAATGGAGCAAAAGCGCCAGTCAGCAACAGCTCCAGATCGCAGCGCTGGCGCGCCGTCAGTACATGAACCGATGGAATGGACATAGGTCGGCCCTTACGCGGAGAGCGGAAAGAGCGGCAGGTGCGCCAGGGCGATCACTTCCGACCACTGGGCCATATCGCCTTCCGTACAAATGGCCGCGACGGCGGCAATCTCCGCCTCGGCTTGCGCCATAAGCGCGCGCATGGCCGCCAGGGTCGAA
>DAIEIW010000107.1:0-7026 GCA_027351205.1 Acidithiobacillus sp. | reverse complement strand
AGCGTGATTCTTAGCTTGATGTAGATCGGAACAATGGCCATCTGCGAAATCCTCTACAAAGTTCAGGATATCACGCAGTGCAGCATATTCTCAGTGAATAAGAAAATCAGCGTCGACTTAAATGTGGTAACTGTTTGTTTTATTTGGTGCCCCGAGCGCGAATCGAACGCGCGACCTACCGCTTAGGAGGCGGTTGCTCTATCCACTGAGCTACCGAGGCTACGACTCACATTCTAGCAAAAGGCAATACCGTGCGGCGAGTACCTTTCGGGCGGTCAGGTAAGGGCATAGAAATAAGCCCCGTAACACAGGCCATTGAAGAGAAAATGATAGGGCCGCAGAGTAACGCCGCGGCGCACCAGAAGATAAGTGTATCCCCCGGCCAGCAGCGTGAGTCCCGCGCCCAGCAGAACCGGAGGGGAGGGTGACCATGGGGTCAGCATCACCCCAATAGCGGGTAGCAGGCTCCCTTGAAAGACCAACGCCCCGGTGATGTTGCCAAACGCCAGCGTATCCTTGCCGCGGCGAACCCACAGGATGCTGTTGATCTTCTCCGGCAACTCCGTCGCGATGGGCACCACCAGTAAAGACAGGATCAGCGCAGAAATGCCGAGCCAGTGCGAAAGCCCTTCAATCCCGTCGACGAAGAGGCTGGCGCCAAAGACGATCATGCCGAGTCCCATGGCAAGCTGGATCAAAATGACCTGCATCTTCGTGGGCAGACCGGTCTTGCTCAAGTACAAGGCGTGCCCTGCTTCGGTGCCGTGCCCCTCGGCGACCAGCGCCGCCGAGGCACGCAGGGTCACCATCACATACAGAAAATACAATGTGACCAGCATCAGGCCGATGCCGATACGCGCCAGAGTAACGTGGTGGGGCACAAAAAGGGCAACGGCCGAGAGGCCGAAGGCAATCAGAAACCAGCCAAGATCGCGACGCAGGCCGGTAGGTTCCGGATTTAACGCTCCGCGCCAGCCGCGCTGTGGCGATACAAACAGCGCCATCATGAACAACGTCAGCGTGGACAGCATCATCGGGGCGCCCAGAATGGCGCCCACACCCACTTCTTCTCCCAAGTGCGCCGGTTGCCCGCTGGCCGCAGCAAAAACCGCAACGACAGGTACCATAGTCTCGGGAAGCGCCGTGCCCACCGCCGCGAAAATGGAACCGGTAACGCCCTCGGAAATACCCAGACGGTCGCCCAGGTGCTCCAGTGCATTGGTAAAAGCCTCTGCACCGGCGAGGATGATGAGGAGGGCGGCGACCAGCAGGAGAATATTCATGGGCACATTATGCCACAGAGCCTGCACGTCGCAACGCGCCGCAGAATGGGTTATGCAGCGGATTATGGGTATACTTGCAAGATCCATTCAGCTGGGCGGCAGGAGAAGGACTATGCAGAAGCTCTGCAGCTTTTTTGACCGGGACGTTTACCATGTGGAGGGCGGGCAGGGTAGCCCTGCCGTCTATTTTGTGGCCGACAGAGATGCCGGTGGTATCCTCGTCAATGCCCCGCGCTTCCGTCCGGAGCTGCAAGCCGGACTGAGTGCCATCGCCCCCTTGCGGGTGCTTTTTTTGCCCAGTCGTTTCGGGGCGCAAGATCTAGTGCAGTGGCAGACGGCGGGTTGCAGGCTGGTGGCCCAGCCAGCGGAGAGTAAGGCGCTGGGCGTGCCGGTCGACGTGCCGCTGGACAGCAAACTGCGCCTGACCCGCACCATCGATTTTCTACCCATGTCCGGACGTACGGCCGGGAGCTGTGCCATGCGCTTGCGTAACAAGCCGGGGGCCATATTCTTTGGCCCGATACTGGAGAGCGAAAAGGCGTGGCAATGGCCGAGCCTGGTACCACATGCCGACGATGCCTCCTGGGAGATGCGCATCTTCGGTAGCCTCGGCTTGCGGGATATCCGCTACGCCTATGCCTTTACGGACACGTACACCGCGGGTCATACTCCCATCGGGCCAGATGCCGACGCAGCTATCCAGGTACAGCTGCAGGCGGTGCTGGACGCAGACTGATTTTGAAGCCTCTTTCCGTGTGTACCAAGAAAACGCTGCAAGTTGTCCATAATTAGCGTATAGTCTGGACGCTGAATTCTCTTCGTTGTCCGGGTGTATGCATGTCTCCAGAAACCGATCTCCGCTTTATTGATTTTGACCTCGCTGAACCGATCCAAAAGGCAGTTACAGAGATCGGCTATGAACAGCCATCCCCCATTCAGGCGCAGAGCATCCCGCCTCTGCTCGAGGGGCGGGACGTTATAGGTCTGGCGCAGACCGGCACCGGCAAGACTGCCGCCTTTGCGCTGCCGTTGCTGAGTCGTGTTGACCTCAGCTTGCGCGCGCCGCAATTGCTGGTACTCGCGCCGACTCGTGAACTCGCCATACAGGTAGCGGAGGCCATGCAAAGTTATGCCAAGTTCCTCCCCGGATTTCATGTGCTGCCCATCTATGGTGGGCAGGCCATGACCTTGCAGCTCAAACAGTTGCAGCGGGGTGTGCAGGTCGTGGTGGGTACGCCCGGACGCATTCAGGATCATCTGCGCCGCAAAACCCTGCGTCTGGATCATTTGCAGGCCGTGGTGCTGGATGAAGCCGACGAGATGCTGCGCATGGGCTTTATCGACGCGGTGGAGGATATCCTCAAACACACGCCCGAAGGCAGACAGGTGGCGCTGTTCTCCGCGACCATGCCGGACGACATCCGCCGCATCGCCAAAACCTATTTGCACAATCCTCTGGAAATCCGTATTAAATCGGCGACGACTACGGTGGCTGCCATTCGTCAGCGCTACTGGCAGGTCAGCGGCACCCACAAGCTGGATGCCCTTACCCGTATTTTGGAAGTAGAAGAGAGTAACGCCTGGCTGGTTTTTGTGCGCACCAAAACGGCGACCGTGGAGCTGGCGGAGCGCCTGGAAGCGCGCGGTTATGCCTGTGGCGCGCTTAATGGCGATCTCAGTCAGGCCTTGCGCGAGCAGACCATTGAGCGACTGAAAGCCGGGACACTGGATATTGTCGTTGCGACCGATGTGGCCGCCCGCGGTTTGGATGTCGACCGGATCAGCCATGTGATCAACTATGATATTCCCAATGATACGGAAGCCTATGTCCACCGTATCGGGCGCACGGGACGTGCCGGACGTACCGGAGATGCGATTCTTTTTGTCGCGCCACGTGAACGTCACCTGCTGCACGCCATCGAGCGCGCGACGGGGCAGACGATCACCGCGATGCATCTGCCCAGCATCGAAGACGTTGCCGACCGGCGGATGAGCCAGTTCAAGGACCAGTTGACGGAGGTGCTGAATAGCCAGAATCTGGCAGTCTTTGAAACCCTTATTGCGGATTATCAGCGGGAAAACGATGTGGGTTTGGGAGAAATCGCTGCAGCGCTGGCATACATGGTGCAGAAGGAGCGGCCCCTGATTCCCGTTGAAGCGGAGGTGTCCAGGCCGATGCGTAGCGATCCCGCCGGTTCGGGCGCTGGCCGCCCGCCTTCCTCCCGTCGCCGCGCTGAAGACGAGCGGGGCGCACGGCCACCGCGGGGTGCTGCTGCTGCATCGGGGGGGAGCGATGATGTGCCCATGCGTCGTTTCCGGCTGGATGTGGGCGAAAGCCACGGTGCGCAGGTCAAGAATATTGTTGGTGCGATCGCCAATGAGGCAGGGATACCCAGCCGCAATATTCGCAAGGTACAGATTAATGCGGAGCACACTACGGTCGAGCTTCCTGCGGATATACAGCCGTCAGTGCTGCAGCATCTGCAAAAAGTGTGGGTGGCTGGACGGCCTTTGCAGATCGCCCCGACAGATGCCAGTGCGCCTGCAGGGCGGGCGTCGGCCCGCCCACGCCCGGCCATCCATGAAGAGTCGCGGGTACCGCGCAAGATACTCTCCGTCAGGACGGAAAAAGGCGAGTATAAAACCAAGGAGCATGGCGCTGGTGCCGCGAAGCGGAAAAAACCCGCGCGATAGACGCACGAAAGAAAACCGGAATCGCGAGCGCCAGACCGGTAAAGTTACTTTTCCCCGCAGGGGGGACGGGTGGCACAGCGCCACCCGTTAGGCTAAATTAAGCCCGGCGGACCTTCTCGGCCTGCAAACCCTTCGGGCCACGAGTCACTTCAAAATTGACGCGCTCGCCTTCGGCCAGGGTCTTGAACCCCGTACCTTCAATAGCGGAATGATGCACGAATACATCTTCCTTGCCATCTTCCGGCGTAATGAACCCAAACCCCTTGCTGTCATTGAACCACTTCACTGTACCAACCGCCATTTTACACCCCAAATTAATCAAAGATGGCCCAACTGGCCGTCGCCAAGGATAACATATACACAGCACGACGCAAGTTTAAATATCCGGACCGGATGGCGGGCCTTCACGTGAGCAGTAAGGGGTCCACATCCAGCATCCAGCGGACGTGCCTAGCGGAGCCGAGTCCGGCGAGTTGTGGAAGCCAGAGATTAAGCGCTTTCTGCATTTGCGTACGGTTTGGTGCCTGTATCCATAGTTCTGCGCGTTCAAAACCTGCACGACGTTCCATGAGCGACGGTAGCGGACCGCTGATTTCCACCAGGGCGGGCGGTACACACTGGCAGGCGGCACTCAGGAACGCGTCTACGCGGTATCTCTGGTGTGCCTCGGCACGCAGTAGGGTGAGAGCGGCAAAGGGCGGCAACCCTGCCGCCCGTCGTTCATTCAGGAGTGCCTCGGCGGGAGGGCGGTAGTCGCCCCGGGCGAGGCTCTGCAATAAAGGATGTTCGGGCAGATGAGTCTGCAATAGGACCTGTCCGGGTCGCTCTTCACGGCCGGCGCGGCCTGCGACCTGCACGATGGTTTGTAGCAGTCGTTCCGGTGCGCGAAAATCGGCACTGAATAGGCCTTGGTCCGTATTGATAATGCCCACCAGGGTGACCGCCGGGAAATGATGACCCTTGGCCAGCATCTGGGTGCCTACGAGGATAGCAGCACGATTCTGGCGGATGTCAGCGACCGCCGTAGCGAGGGCATCGCGACCGTGCAACGCATCGCGGTCGATGCGCCAGATAGGGGTTTGTGGAAATCGCTGGCGAAGCACTTCCTCTAGTTGCTCAGTGCCTTGTCCGGCGGTAATCAGTGCCGCACTGTGGCATGCAGGGCAGGCTTGCGGCCAGCGCGACTCGTGTCCGCAATGGTGGCAGCGGAGACGTTCCTGCTGGCGGTGCCAGGTCATGGGCGCACTGCAACGGGGGCATTGGACCACATGGCCACAATCGTGGCAGAGCACTGCCGGGGCGTAGCCGCGACGGTTCAGGAACAGCAATACCTGATTGCCGGCTTCCAGGGTTTCCTTGCACGCCGTCAACAGGGTGGTGGAAATGCCACCCTGCAGGTTTTCGCGGCGCAGTGGCACGATAGTCATCCCCGGTAAATCGGCTGAAGTAGCGCGTTGCCCCAGTTGTAGGTGTCGATAGCGCCCCTTTTGTGCGTTGCATAGGCTTTCCAGAGAAGGTGTGGCGGAGCCCAGGACGATCGGAATGTTTTCTAGGCTCGCGCGTTGAATTGCGAGGTCCCGAGCCGAATAATGCCAGCCGTTTTGCTGTTTGAAAGAGGGGTCATGCTCTTCATCGACGACAATCATGGCAAGACGGGGCAGTGGTACGAATACTGCCGAGCGGGTGCCGATGATGACCTGTATCTGTCCCGCCGCGGCCGCCGCCCAGATGCGCAGACGCTCTCCGTCGCTTTGAGCAGAGTGCAGAGCGGCCACGCGATGTGCGCCAAAACGCGTCTGGCAGCGTTCCATGAGTTGGGGGGTGAGGCCGATCTCTGGGACCAGGACGAGGATCTGTGCCCCGGATTCCAGATGAGGCCGGATTGCTTCCAGATATACTTCTGTTTTGCCGCTGCCGGTCACCCCCTCCAATAACCAGGCGTTAAAGCCCCTGGCCATGCGCAACTGGGTCACGGCGCTGGCCTGTTCTGCATTCAGGCAGTGTGGAGAGGGTGCCGCCTGCACCGGCGGGGTGTCTTCCATCACGGCTTCTATCCAGCCGCGACGGACGGCCTGTCGCAGGATGGGGCGCAAATCTTTGGGGATGGCTGTTGCACGCACAACCCCGTTGGTGATGAGTAGCTCCCGGAGCGCCTGTTGCAACTTGCCCGGCTGGGGCGGCGGCGCCTGTGCTTCGTCGATGCTGAGGCGGTAACCCTGGGGAGTCGGTTCCGGCAGTGGCCGCCCCTGGCGCAGCAGGGTCGGCAGCGCGGTGGCCCAAGCATCGCCAATCGGATGATGGTAGTATGCGGCCCCGAATTGTACCAGTTGCTGCAGGGCAGGGGGTAAAACAGGGTGTGCATCCAGGACCTGGCCGATGGGCTTGAGGGTTACATCGGGCGGGCAACTGGCATACCCGAGAACGATGCCAACCCGACTGCCTTTGCCGAAAGGCACCCGTACCCGCATGCCCGGCTGCAGACGACCCTCCGGCGGCGGGGCATAGGAAAAGATGCGGCGAAGCGGCACCATCACGGCGATCTGAATGCAGGTGTTTTCGGCATTCATGAAGTTGCCCACAACTTCTGTGGATAAGTCTGTGTATGAGTATCCTGAAAAGTCCCAGACCCCCTGTCCTTCAAGGCATTAGAGTATACGCCTAAAAAAGATGCAAACAAAAAACATATATATAACAATGAATTGTCAATTAGCATCAGAGACCTGGCGGGAAATATCCGGCTCGCTTCGGTGTATGAGTAAATTGTGTATAAGTTTGTCAATGGTTGTTTTCAAGATGCTTCGGCGACATCTGGGCAGCACCGGAATGGCGGTCTTCATGCCGCTCCGGGCAGAACGGTGGATACCCCGCCCGGCGCGAGGCCCGCGACAATCCCCCAAAAGAGTAGCAGTCCAATCCAGTTATTGTGCAGAAAGGCGCGGAAAGCCTGATCCCGGTCGCCGCCGAGCAGCGTCTGCTCATAGGCCGCGAGAACAGCGGCACCCGCCAGGGCGATCCAGTAAGGCCAGTGCATGGCCTGGGCGACACCTAT
>DAIEIW010000105.1:0-6320 GCA_027351205.1 Acidithiobacillus sp. | reverse complement strand
GATGGTGTTACACCCCGGCTGAGGTTCAGCCCGACCGATGCACGTCACGCATCGCCTTCGAGAAACCAGTGAATCCCTGTGACTGGTTCGGCCCTCGGGCCTGGGATACCGTCGATGTTCTTCAACCCTCGCGGGGTCAGCACCCTCGCCAGGGGACCGTGCTGACCCCGCTTTTTTCTTTTGGAGGTCAGCATGAAAAGTAAATTCAAGTCACAGAAGCACAGCACGCATGTCGTGGTTGTCACACTGCGCAACGGCGAGGCACACAAAATCAATGAAGGCGCGCGCGGATTCGTTCGCCGCTTTTTTACCAAGGAGGGCTGAACATGGGAACTACATGTACCTACAAGCCCACTGGCATGCCGCTTGAGCAGTTCTTTATCGAGTGTGGCGTTCTGCATTGGTCAAGCGACCTGCCGTACAGCTACCGTGTCCTGTCCAGCGCATACAAGATGCCCGCGTTCTACGCGGCAATCGAGCGCATACACAAGGAAACTGGCGAGCGCGTAGTCTGGGCGGCAGTGATTAAAATCACCCAGCTCCATAGCAGAGACCGATACAACTTTTGCTACAAGGACATGGACGAGTCGATGGGGCCATACTACTACGACTGCCCTGCCAAGATACTCGATCTGCTCACGCCTACCGACAACGAGCACGCAAACAAATGGCGTGCACATTGCCGGGAAAACATCGAAGTCGCAAAGGAACGAAAGAAGAGCCTCGCGCCCGGCGTCGTCCTGCGGTACGGCGACCAGCGCTTTACCGTGATTGACAAACTGCCACACGGACACCTGAAGGTGCGCAGTGAATGTGGTGCCGTCTATCGGATGCGACCCGGGCAAGTTCGGGACTCTTCCATTGAAGCCATGAAGGACACGGCGTCCTCCACAATGGCCACGATGATTCAGCGTCAACTCAAGGCCGCGTAGCCGGCCATTCCTCCCCATCGGGGCGTTCCTGCCCCGATGGGGGTAGGTTTTGTCGATGGGGTTTCTTCTTCCATGCAGGAGGTAAATCCAGATGAGCAGCAAATTCTTGTTTGATCGGCACGTGACGGGGATCTATGCGGTGTACCTTGCTTCCCCGCGAACACGCATTGGCACCGTCACCGGCAAGGCAGGACATTGGCGGGCCGAGACGCCATCCGGCTGGGGCCTATCTTGTTACCGCACCAGGGTCCATGCGGCCGAGGCCTTGCTTAATCAGGCCAAGACCGAGCAGCGGATTGGCAATCCTGGCACATCCCAGGCCTCGGAACGCCTGATTGTGGGCGCAATTGAAATGAGGGTCACAAAATGAGCATGGTTTTATTACAGTGGTTAGGCGCAGCGCTTGGCCTTCTCGGCGCTGCGCTGTTGGCCGCCAACGTGCGCCATAGTCCTTGGGGCTGGGTATTTTTTCTGGCCTCCAACGTCGCCTGGATCACGTTCGGCCTGCGTGCCGGCGTGCCCGGCATGGTCGTCATGCAGGTGGGCTTCACGCTGACCAGCCTACTTGGTGTATGGCGCTGGATCATGGTCCGATATGAACCGGCGTATGAACCTGCGGTGTTCAGGAGGCGTCGCCATGTGTGCTGAAAACCTTCGTAACATCCTGCGGGGCTACGGACGATCAGATCCCGATGCCCTACGACGCCTGGCTGCCTCCCACACCTGGGTGCTCCTGGCGTGCATGGAGCTGGCACGCCGCCACGAGGGAGCAATTCTTCGGGTGCTGGAGCGAAGGGATCTCGAAGCCGTGGCCACCGGCCAAGTGGATATGGCGGCGCTGTGCGAGCAAGTGTTGGAGGAACTGGCTGACGGGCGGCCCTAACGCCGCCTTGCGGGCGCTGCGCCCGCGTGCTATGTTTCTCACGCACTTCGCATCTCGCACAGTAGTAAGTTCGCCCCTTCGGGGGCTTTTTCCGAGCGCGCGAAGGCGCGCTGGGAAAAGGCTCCTGCCTTTGCAGTGTTTGACCCCGGCTGAGGTTCAGCCCGATCGATGCTCGTCACGCATCGCCACGAGGCGCGTGAATCCCTGCGACGCGCACGGCTCACCGAGCCTGGGATACCGTAACTTCTCCCAGCCCACCTGGGCGTGTGATGCGACGTCGTTTCTAGCGTCGTTCAGAGATCCATTCTCATTCTATTTCAACCCCAAGGGGATGCTCATCCCCGCCGGGGACAGGTATCCCCTTCTTCATCGTTTGGAGATACCTATGTCACTCGTCACCCAGATGTCCAATGTTGATTTGCTCGCGGCCGTGGTCGGCGACAGCGCCGACACCCTGCTCAAGGAGTTCCGAGGCTCCCTCTACCAGCTACTGCACGATGCTTCCTCGATCGACCATCGAGTCGAAGAGTCGGCACCGCATACCGCGTGGGGCGCCGCCAGATTCCGTCTGGATTCGGCCAGGGAGTTGGTCAAGCGCGCGCTCGAAGAACGGTTGCATCGTGAGGCGATGTTCTCTCCGGGCGCCGTCAGGGATTACCTCCGCGCGGCCATGTCCGCATTGCGGTTCGAGGTTTTCATGGTGCTGTTCCTGGATGGGCAGAACCGGCTGATCGCGAGTCGTGAATGCTTCAGGGGCACCGTCAGCCAGACCAGCGTCTACCCCAGGGAGATCGTCAAGATGGCTTTGGAATACAACTGCTCTGCGGTCATATTCGCGCACAATCATCCCAGCGGAGTGGCCGAGCCCAGCCACGCCGACCGGACCTTGACCGACTCGTTGCGTCAGGCCTTGGCCCTGGTTGATGTACGGGTCATCGACCATCTGATCGTGGGTTGCGGAACGACCCTTTCATTCGCGGAACAAGGGTTGATGTAAAGCCTGAATCCGTTTTTTTTCAAATCACCCATGCGGGGACTTTCATCCCCCTGATGGGTCATGGCGTCCCCGTTTTTTCAAGGAGCACGCCATGACACCACAACAGACGTTTTGTTTCGACGCCAGTTGCGTCAATAACGGGTTTCTAGGCCCGGACTTCGCCCTTGTC
Source organism: Acidithiobacillus sp. (assembly GCA_027351205.1). GTDB lineage: Bacteria > Pseudomonadota > Gammaproteobacteria > Acidithiobacillales > Acidithiobacillaceae > Acidithiobacillus. The sequence continues at coordinate 3,339 of DAIEIW010000105.1, read as the reverse complement.
GAGATCACCCAAGGCAAACTGGATCGCATCTTCCAGCTGTCTAGGATGGTTCAAAACCTGGGCGTCTACTCCATCGCCGTAGGGAATGACCTTCCAGACTGGTATGAAGGCGATCCTATTTATGTCGCCTCTGTGCTGCGTCAGGCAAGCGATGACCCGGAAGAATTCGACAGAGCTGGATTCATCTTCAGCCACCTCGTCGAGTTCGACGTCAGCCACTGCCATTCCCGGCTGATTGTGACCGAGACGGATTTGTTCTGGGAGGCCGAATCGCGTACCGGCGATCTCTACCGCACAGAACCCGTTGCCATCAAAACCATCGCGTCGCGCATCAACCCGTTGATGGCGCTGGTCCTCGCGGCCTAACGCCGCGATTCAACTTTTTTCTTTCCCCCACGGGGCATGTTTCCCCGTCGCGGGGAAGCAGCGCCCCTTCTCTCAAAAGGAGCATGTCATGAAGCTACGCAGTTTTCATCTGTCAGTAAGGAGTCCCACCAACGACTACGGCCCGGATTTCCTGATTGTGGAGCTGACCCAGCGGGACATTGACGAAATCCGCCGCCTGGCGGACAGCGTCAGAGCCCTGGAAGTCTACTCAATTCATACCTTCGACCACCGGCCCACCTGGTACCGGGGTGACCCTGAATATGTCTGCGAGGAATTGTTCGCAGACGTTGACGGGACAGTGGATCGAGTGGGCTTCATCGAGGAAAATATTGAGGAAGTGCGCATCGAGGTTCCTTGCCTGGTCATCACCGATGATGAGGTGTACTGGGTAGCGGAATCCAGCGGTGGCGACTTGTATGCCAGCGAACCGGTGATGATCGAGTCGCTGGCGCGGAAATTCGGTTTGGCGCAGTCGCCCCTGGCCCGGCTCGATGAGCTGATACGTCAAGGTTGCGAGTTCCCGATTGCCGAATGGCGGGTTTCCAGGGAATACGAACTCACGCCGGACGCCGTGATGTCGTTGAAGGCCGACTATGACCGTATGTGTGTGGAGGGCTGAGCCATGGCACTGATCTTTCAACGTCTGGCCAGGAACTTCATAAAAAACGGCTATTTTCCGACCGACGCGCTGACCCTTGGCCGCATCCTCAATGCCCTGGACATCGAAGGCGGTGCCGTGGAGATTCTGGATCCCTGCTGCGGGGAAGGGACCGCGCTGGCGGAGGTCAAGCATCACCTGACCGACTGCGGCGCGCCCGTCAAGGCCAGCGGCGTGGAATACGATGCCGAACGAGCCTGGCACGCGAAGGAGATCCTGGACCGGGTCGCGCACAGCGACGTGAATGACGTGTTCATCTCCTCGCGCAGCCAAGGGCTGTTGTTCCTCAACCCACCCTATGGCGACGTCATCTCGGACAAGGCCGCCACCGGCGACCGAGCTCGTGGAGACCGCCTGGAGAAGGTGTTCTATCGCAAGACCGTGCCGTGGCTGCAGTTCGGTGGTGTCCTGGTCCTCATCGTCCCGCATTACGTGCTAGACCGCGAGTTCGCGGCCATGATCTCCCGCCACTTCCAGCAGGTGCGGGTATTCATGGCGCCGGAAGTCCGGTTCAAGCAGTGTGTGGTGTTCGGCGTCAAGCAGCAGGCCGACAACCCCGATCCGCAGACCCAGGCGATGCTGGAGGCCTGTGGCAAGGGGGAAGCCGAGGAGCTGTCCAAGTTGTGGGCAGACGCTCCCTACCTGGTGCCGTATGCGCGGATGACGGAGAGCAATTTCACCGCCATCCGCATCGACGGACCCCAGCTGGAAGCGGAGCTTGCCAAGTTCAGGGGCGCCACGCTGTGGCCGCAGTTCCGAGCCCTGTTCAGTTCCGCTGGGCTCAAACCGCGGCGGCCGCTCAGGGCGTTGTCCGACTGGCATCTCGCGCTGGCGCTGGCCGCCGGCCAGATCTCCGGCGTGGTGACGTCAGCTACGGGCAGGAAACTGCTCATCAAGGGCGACACCTACAAGGAGCGTGACCTGGTGGTGACACACCAGGAAAAAGAGGACGGAGGCGTTTCCGAGATCCGCACCTACACGGACAAGTTCGTGCCGGCCATCACCGGCATCGACTTCACCGAAGGCGCGGGTTACGGGGATGTCGTGACCATCCGTTGATGTTTTGACCAACCGCCCGGCGGGAAAGCCTTCCCGCCGGGGAAGGCTTTTCCCTGGGTTATCTCAGGAGAAACCCATGTATCTCGCAGTCGATGAATCCACCAGCCCCGTGCTGGTTAGAAAAACGGACGAACTGGCCAGGAAGATCGAGGAGTTGTTCGAGCTGGACTATCAGATCACCCGCGAGGATGACTGGTCTTTGGTAAGGGCGTACCACGCCCTGCGCGAAGTCACGGACAACAACCGCAAGGGACCCCGATCATGAGCCGCATCACTTTGTTTGAGGAAGATTACGACCTGGCCATTCCAGGGGCCCCCGGCAAGCCGTCCGCGGGTTCCCACGCCCTGCCTTCCGAGCATGTCGAGGCCATGAATATCGTGCGGCCGTTCATGCCGGAGGCGCAGATGCGTTTTCTCGAAAAGGATCTGCTTTGCGGTGAGGAAGCCCAGTTCTTCGTGGACAAGATCGCGGAACTGGCCGGCATCATCAAGACCATGCCGGCGACGTATGAACAGGACGGCAAAGGCAATGAGGCCGTGGCATTCTTGCACTACTTCTACGGCCATTCTCACTGGTACATCACCGAGAAGGACAAGGACGGCGCCGGCACGGAACAAGCGTTTGGCTATGCCGTCCTGAACGGGGATCTGGTTTGTGCGGAACTGGGGTATATCTCAATCGATGAACTGCGCGGAATTGGGCTGGATGTGCAGCTGGATTTCCATTACGCGCCTCAACCGCTGTCGCAGATCAAGGCAAGCATGGTGGCCCGTTATGGATGAATCTCGCGGAAGCGCAAGTAACCCCGCAGGCCTCGTCGTCGTGAATCGCCAGCGCCAGACCGGCATCTTGGTCAAGCAAGGCAGTAAGTACGTCCATGTGGTGCGCCTGACCCGCGCCGGCATCACTCTCGACAGGATCGAGGAGGATGCCTTTGTAGCAGAATGGGCCAAGCTCGAAGGCTATGATGTGCTGCGCGCCATCGAGCAGTATCGTGCGCATGGCGAGGCGCGAGGCGTAACCCAAGCAGCCCGCACCGCCCTGGATGAATTATCCGAGGAACTCTCGCAGTAGCTTTTGCCCCTTCGGGGGTTTTTTCAGAGAGGCGCTTGCGCCCTTCTGAAAAGGCTGCCGGCCTTGATGGTGTTACACCCCGGCTGAGGTTCAGCCCGACCGATGCACGTCACGCATCGCCTTCGAGAAACCAGTGAATCCCTGTGACTGGTTCGGCCCT
>DAIEIW010000060.1:0-1979 GCA_027351205.1 Acidithiobacillus sp. | reverse complement strand
CGTGGAAGAGGAGCGCCAAGCCGTGGCCGAGATCGTGCGGGTGACGCGCCGGCGTTTCGCCATCGGCTGGCTCAACCGGACGAGCCTGCTCTACAGGCAGAAGGGCCGGGGCGGTGGAAGCGGCGCCTATCGTGGGGCGCGGTGGCATCATCCCCGCGAACTGCTCGACTTCTTCTCCGGACTGAGAGTGCGCCGACTGGCGGTACACTCCGCCATATTCCTCCCTTCCGGGAACCGCGTGGCGCGAGCGATGGAACGGCTACTGCCCCATACGCTGCCCTGGGGCGGCTTGGTAGTGGTCTCGGGAGAGACTGCGTAGTTTTTGGGGCCGAACCAGATGGGCCTTCAACCCAGAATGGAAGGCCCCTCCATGATCTTTCCGGCATCCCGCTGCCCTGTAGAGTCTGGTAATGGTTTTCCAGCTTCGACCTTACCAATCCTGGTGAGGAGCTTGGGGGCGGTGTGCTTCAAAGAAGCTGCCCTTGTTTGCGGGGTTCGGGCAAAAGAGACACCCCCGCAGCCGCCTCCACCCGCGCGAAATAGGCACTCAACTCCGGCGGCAGCGTGATGTCCTCCAGAAGGCGCAAACCGGTCAGATCGCCGGTGATGAGCGTGTCCGCGACAGAAAATACCGGCGTATAGAAACCATGACGGGCGACCCGGTCCGTAATCCCGTTGAGCTCCGCCTCCAGGGAGGCATACCACTGATGCCGCCGGGCCTGCAGTCCTTCCAGGGTGTCTCCCAGCCAGCCCTCCATCCGTTCCCGGTAGAAAGCCATGGCGCGGGGATCGTCGCCGAGCCCGGGGTATTGCGGCAAAGTCGGTGCAATCAGCCGAAAAAGCATGCCGCTGATGCGCGCGCGCCAGGCCAGCACCGCCTCCAGATCGGCGGCGGCGATGGCTCCCTGATGGAGCGGCGGCGTTGCCGGGAAGCGCCGATCGATCTCGGCAATGATATCCAGGGATTCGCCTTGGCGGTCTCCATCAGGATAGATAATGACTGGAAGCCGCTCAAATCCGCTGATGTTTCGGAAATGTTCTGGTCCGTAAAACCGCGCAGGCAGCTCGGCAAATTCAATATTTTTGTATCCCAATGCCAATCGCACCCGCTGGCAGAAAGGACAGAAATCGAAGTGGATCAAAGTCAACATGGCAAAACCTTGGTAGGGTGTGGGAGGGAGGAAAACAACCCATCGACATCCGTTGACAAAATCTATGGGTCACACGTAGTATGAGCGAACATACATATGTAACCTGGTTTATGTCAAGGAGGTGACCGCCATGGATCTGGAATCCTGCCCCGCCGTCCTTCTGGGCCCCGTCTTCAAGGTCCTGGCGGAACCCAACCGACTGCGCATCCTTTGTGCATTGGGGACAGAATGTCGGCCGGTGACCGACATTATTCATGCCACCGATCTGCCCCAAACCAATGTGTCCTTCCATTTGCGCATCTTGCGCGAGGCCGGCCTCGTACGCGCAGAGCGTCGGGGAGCCTTTATCTACTATTGCCTCCCCGATCCGGAGTTGCTGGAGATCCTGCAATCGTTGCAGCTTTGGGTAACCTCACATGTCCCGTCGCCCAATCTCCTGAATCGGGAAGACCCTAATAACGAATATGTTTCTCTGACCGAAAGGAGGGCCAACTCATGTGGATAAATAGCGGGTGGGGCTGGACGCCCTGGATGATGATTTTCCCTTTGTTTTTTCTGGTGCTGATGGTGGTTTTCATGGTTTTCATGATGCGCGGCGGCATGGGCGGCGGCCCCATGTGCGGCGGTTCGCACAAAACATCGGGCGCAGCAGAAACTCCGCGGGAAGCCCTGGACCGGCGTTACGCTCGGGGCGAGATCACCCGCGAAGAATACCAGCAGATGCGCAAGGATCTGGAATAGCAGGGAAGGAGTAGGGATGGAGATGAAAGAGCACGCGGCGTTTTTCCCGGCCACGGTCATGCCCGATCCCGACTGGTGGCAGGCCCT
>DAIEIW010000040.1:0-7132 GCA_027351205.1 Acidithiobacillus sp. | reverse complement strand
GCGATATTCACATCGGGATAAAAGGCCGCGCGTGCCGCGCCCACCTGTTGCGCCGCGACTTCTGTTTCCCAGCGCGCAGCGACTATATCCGGACGGTGCGCAATGAGGCGTAGGGGCAAATTCCGGGGCATGGTGATCGTGGATAGCGTGGGCAACGGCTCTGCCGGAATATCCCGCCCCCAATCGGGTCCGTGTCCGGCTAGCGCCGCCAACATGTAGCGCTGTTGAGCAACGGCTGCCTGCATGTCGGCTACCGACTGGCGTGCCCCTGCGCACGCCTCTTCCTGAAGGTAAACGGCGCGGGCATCGCTCAGGCCTTCGTGCCAGCGCTGTTGTTCCAGGTGGAGTAAGGAAGTGTGCAGGACTTCCGCGTATTCCACCTGACGGAGACGTTGTACGTCACCTGCCAGCAAAATGTAGTGCCATGCCAATTGAGCGGAAAGCAATAATTTTGCCTCGGCGTAATCCGCCTGATGTACGCGTACTTCCCCCAGGGCGGCGCGGAAGCGATCGCTGTCACTTCCCCACAAATCCACGTGATAGCGCATTTCCAGAGGGTTGAGAGCGCCATAGGTGATGGTTTTGCCATTCAACGGGGCGTGCAAGCCTTGCCGGGAAAAGTACTCCTGAGTCACCGACGCCCCTGCGGAAAGGTGAGGAAGGAGGGCGGCACGCTGGTCTGCTGCCGCCGCTTTGGCTTCCAGAATGCGCGTGCTGGCGACCTGTAGCGACGGATTGTTGCGCAGCGCCTCGCCGATTAAGATATTCAGGGCGGGTAGCTGTGCCGAAGTCCACCAGTTTGACGCGGGCCAGGTACCCGGAGTCACCCCGGCGTGGCCGTCCAACTGGGCCAGTATCCCACTGATCTGGGTATCATGCGCCGTTTTGCCGCTGGGGAGATGCGGCGGCAGGCGCGCGCAGGCGCCGAGCAGCAACAGCGGTAGGATAAGGGCGGTGCTGCGTTTCATCAGGGCTCCGCCAGTTCTTCCAGCGCCCGGCGCACTCGGGCATCCGGTTCGGCGAAAACCACCCGTTTGGCCAACAATAACAGACCGGCCACGGCCAGAAATCCCCACGCGGCGATGTAAAATATTTCATTAAAAGTCAGTAGTGCGGCATGGTGCGCTATCTGTTTGGTTAACGCCACATGCCCCACTGATGTGCTGATCCCATGCTTTCCCGCCGCATTATCCTCGGTGAGAAAATGCTCATGGAAAATAATGCGTCTGCCCCATAATGTGGCCATAATAGGAATGCCCATGGCCTGTCCACACACCCGCAGCAGGTTCAAAAAGGCAGTGCCACGCATTTCGGCAGCTCCGCGCAACCCGGAAAGCGCAATGGCGATCAACGGCGGGAATAGGCTACCCAGAAACATGCCCACGAGTATTTGCGGCCAGAGCAATTCATCAAATGAAGCCGTCCGATTGTAGGAAGAAACCCAGAAACTGCCTGCCGAAAACCCCAACAGGGAAATCATCCCGAGTATGCGCGCATCAATATGATTCAAAAAACGCTGGGTGAGTGTGGCACTGAGTTTTGAGAAAATAGCCATGGGCAATAATAAGAGTCCGACCATCCATGCGGAATAGCTCATGGTCAACTGAAATTCCACAATATAGATGGCCATAGTGCCTTGAAAAAAGAGCGCAGTGAAAAACAGCCCGGTTGCTCCGATCAGAAAATTACGGCGTCGCAGAAAGCGCAGTTCCAGCAAGGGATGGGCGCTGTGCCATTCCCAGAGCGCGAAGAAAACAAGCGCGGCAGCACCAATAATCGTCAGAAAAATGACGGTATTGGAACGCCACCAACTGATGATTTCTCCGGAATTGAGTGCTGACTCCAGCGCCGCAGAGGCGATCAGCAGGAAAATCAGGCCCGGCCAGTCTAATGGTGGATGGCGGTGTTCCGCTTCGCGCCCGACCAGAAGTATCGCACTGATCAAGGCGACCGCGATGGCAATGGGAATGTTGAGGTAAAAAAGCCAACGCCAACCCAGGGTGTCGGTGATCCAGCCCCCGATGGTCGGCCCTAAGGTGAACGGTGTAATGGCGGCGATGCCCCACAGACTGAGGCCAATATTGCGTCGTTGTGGAGTGTAGTGACGCAGGATGACACCAAGAGAAATGGGAATAGTCAGTCCACCCGCATAGCCCTGGACGATGCGCGCGGCCAAAAACCAGTCGTAGTTGGAGGTCTGGGCGCATACGGTGGAAGCCAGTGCAAAGGCGAGGAAGGCGCCGAGCAGGCTGCGCATCTCCCCCCAGCGGTTCAGAAACCACGTCGCGGTGGGAAAGGCCAGCGCCATAGCCAGGAAAAAATTCGCCTGGGTCCAGTCTGCATAAGCGGGGTTGACGCCCAGACTCCCGGCAACGCGGGGGATCATCGGCAGATAGGCCCCGGTGTTGAAGAGTACAAGGAGGTGACCCAACCCGATCACCAGGTTGAGGAGTACCACCATAGACGCGTTGAGCGCTGGTGTCGGGGCGGCAATACGGAGGGAGGACGTCACGGGCGGTTGCGTTTGCTATTTTTCAGAAGACGCAGCGATAATGCGGCGCGTGAATATATAGGTCAAATTGGAAATTTGTAACTAACCTATAGGGAATAGCGATATATGGACACCGAGCTTTTGCTGACTTTTTTGACGGTAGCCCGGTCCGGTGGCATCAGTGCGGCGGCCAAGGTGCTGCACCGCAGTCAACCGGCGGTGACGGAGCGTTTGCAGAAACTCACCCAGCAAGTGGGGGAACCGCTCACCATGCGCAGCGGTCGCGGTATTCGTCTCACGCCAGCCGGCGAGGCGTTGCTTGCCACCGCGCAGCGGTTGCGCGATGTGGTCGACGAATTTGACGACATCGTGTTGCGTCGGCAGCGCCTGCAAAACGGGGTGCTGCGCATCGCCGCGACCAATACGGTGGCCAATTATTTTCTGCCGCGACGTTTGGTGGCCTTTCAGCGCCAGTTCCCCGATGTGGAACTCCAACTGCGCGGTGGCATCATCGACTGGTCAGACATCTCGTTGTCCGACTGGGATTTGTTCTTTCTGGAAGGCGGGCTGGATCTGGAAGGGTTGCCTTCCTACTATACGGTAATGCCATGGTTACACGATGAAATCATGACGATTTTCCCGGAGGGTCACGCGCTGCTGGCGCAAGACGATCTCACCCTGGAAAGCCTCATGTCCTACCCCATGATCTGGCGGGAGCGCGCCTCGGGCATTCGCCGCTCTGTGGAGCGGGTGTTTCATGACGCGCACTTAACGCCCAAACAATCCATCGAAGTGACCGGTGTCGAGGCGGTGGGTGCCGCCGTGGATGCAGGACTGGGCATCGGTTTTGTGACTGCCGCAGCCTTGCGCCATCGAAAAGACTGGCGCGTCCATGTACGCCGCTTACCGGCACCATGCGGCATTCAATGGACGCTGTATATGGCCAGACCGCAGCCCATTTACCAGTCCCATACCATCCGGGCATTTCTGCAATTTCTGGATGCCGATGCAGTGCATGCTTCAGACACCGCAGCCGCATTGCCGCGTTAAGCGTCTTGCACTTCCGCCGACGCTGTTACGGGGATCATGGACTCCGCCGCGTCAATCACCCCACGCTCGGCCTCCAGTACATCCCCCTTGGCACGTTCCCGCTCCACCAGGCTGATGATCCTGGCCACCTGCGCGGGTTTTACCGCAAGGTACTCGGCTATCGCCTTGATGTCTTCCTTCAGTTGCGCCTGTATGGAGTTGATGCCCTCCCGGCGATGGATGATGTCTTCTATGGCCTCGCGGGCCTTGTGATCCAGTTCCAAAGTAACTCCCTGATTTGCCATGTGTGATCGGCACTAAAGCCATTTTTGTCGGCGCAGTTTATCACGGCCGCACTGTAAAAGGCTCCGTAGCGGGTTGGTCTTGTGCTATGCGCTGGAAGGTGGCCGTTCGCTGAGTCTGCTGAAGTACCACAAACTCCATAGAGGACGTCGGGCCGGGCTGATAACCTTTGTCCTGATGTCCCAGCCAGATACCAACCAGCGCGCCAAAGACCAGAATGCCCGCCGTCTTGGGCCGGAACTGCGATGCAAAATGATGGGGTGCCATGTGATGCCTCCGTCAGTGGTTACTGTATAAAATTACAGTACACGCTGAAGGGGTTCATGACAAGTGCGATGGTTGTCGGGATTACCATGGGTGAACCCCGCATTGAAATCCACCCCCATGCCATTTCAACAGCGGTGCTGCTGGACGGAGGTGATCGGGGAGTGGGAAAACCCTGTCTCATCAAAGCTGCGGCAGGCGATCCAGGGGGATGATCACGCCGCTCGGCCCGCGATTCAGGACATGGGTATAGATCATGGTGGTACTCACGTCGGAATGCTCCAGCAATTCCTGCAGCGTGCGAATGTCCTTACCCGATTCCAGCAGGCGACGCACCTCTTCCGGCGTCAGCACCGTCGGCGAACGCTGTAGCCGCTTGGCGCGTACGATTCATCCAGCCAGGGCAAATCCACGCCAAAGGCCTATTTGTAAAAAACAGCAGCGCCGCTACGGCCTGCCCCTGGGTCGCCGCCGATATCTGCCCTGCCACCGCCAACCAGGACAGAAAAGACGCCACCTCCGCCGCCCCCATCTCCCGAGGATGCCGTTTGCCGTGAAACAGCACGAAGCGCTTGACCCAATAGGCATAAGCCTGTTCGGTACGCAGGCTGTAATGACGTGGCCGCAGCGCTTCCCGTACTTGCTCCACAGCAGCCGTGGTTGGCGAGCCTGGGTTTTTGTCGTGCCCGTTGTGGCCATGTACGCTCCCTCATGTTAGTCTGCGCTTATCAATGTTAAGCAGCACTATCGGCTTGATTTCCAAGTCAGGCCGCTACAGCGGCACTTACGCCCACAAGGACATTGCCTTCGAGTTCGCCTCCTGGGTCTCCGTTGAATTCAAGCTCTACCTCATCAAGGAATTCCAGCACCTTAAAGACGAAGAAAACGACCGCCTCAAACTCGGCTTGAATCTCCAGCGCATCCTGTCCAAGATCAATTGCCGCATCCACACCGACGCCATCCGCGAGACGCTCATCCCGCCCCCATCACTAAGTCGCAGGCATCGCTGGTCTATGCCAACGAAGTGGACTTGCTCAATGTCGCCTTGTTCGGTCAGACCGCCAAGCAATGGCGCGATGCCAACCCCGATGCGGAGGGCAACATCCGCGATCACGCGCCGCTAATGCTCGACACCAATACCAAACGCAGCATCGACACCGCCCGCGACATCCTCGTCGGCGCGCGGCTATCGTGCTGCGCGGCGGTTTACCCGTGCCACAAACTGAGTTACGGCGGCCTTCAACAAAACGCCGAAGGTGGCCGATCAAACCAACCGGAAGCTCAAAGACCGGGTGCGGGCACTGACCCATCGTACAAGGTGTAAACACATGGGCGTCATCGCCACCAAGCTGGAGAGGTGTGGCCGCAAAAATACGCTACAATATTTAGACGTCAGGGACGCCGATCAGGGGGAGTGGGGGATGCGCGATCTGGAAGATCTCATGTGGATGCAGGCCGTGGATATGCTGGAGCGTGCGGAACGCCTGCAGCGGCGTTTCTTTCAGCCGGGCCCGTCGGGGCGCCAGCCGGCTTGGCAGCCGCCCATGGATGTCTTTGAAAGCAGCGGGGGGCTGCAGATTGTCGTGGCCTTGCCCGGGGTTGGCCCCGAAGCGGTGCGGGTGGTCTTCAGCGGCAACGTCCTGATGGTCAGCGGCCAGCGGCGCCTGTCCCCGGAGGTGCAAAGCGGGCGCATCCATCGTCTGGAGATCCCCTACGGCGCTTTTGACCGGCGCTTGCAGGTTCCCGATGGCTTGACCTTACAGGGCTGGGAAATGCGAAACGGCTGCCTCCATTTGTCCTTTCGCCAGCAGAGGGGTATGAAATGAGCAATCCGCACACGGAGGCGAGCGAAAGTAGCAAACTGATATTACCTGAAGATGTCCTGCCCATATTGCCCATGCGCAATATTGTCCTTTTCCCAGGGGTGGTTTTGCCCCTCGGAATTGGTCGCGCACAGTCTGTAGCGGCGGCACAGGAGGCCATCCGCCAGGAATGTCCCATTGCCGTGCTGCTGCAAAAAGACCCCGGCAACGATGCACCCGGCCCTGATGACTTGTATCCGGTGGGTACGGTGGCCAGCATATTGCGTTATGTGACCACCGGGGATGGCGGCCACCACCTCATTGCCCAAGGAGAAGGCCGTTTCCGGGTGCACGAATTTTTGCCAGGTTATCCCTTTCTGGCAGCCCGCATCGAGCGACTGGAGGAAATTACGGCTACCGGTTCGGAGCTGGATGCCCGCGTCCTGCACTTGCGCCAGCAGGCCACCGAAGCCCTCGCTCTCCTGCCGCAGGTGCCTCAGGAGTTGGCCCAGGCCATCGCCCACGTGGAGCAGCCCGGGGCACTGGCGGATCTGATTGCCAACTTTCTCGATCTCAAAGCCGAGGAGCGCCAGCAAATTCTGGAAAATCTCGACGTGCGCAGCCGTCTGGAACAGATCTCGCAGTTTTTGAGCTATCGCATCGAGGTCTTGAAGCTTACCCACAAGATTGGCGAGCAGACCAAGGAGGTCATGGATCGCCGCCAGCGTGAGTATTTCCTGCGCGAGCAACTCAAGGCCATCCAGCAGGAATTGGGGGAAGGAGAGGAGGGCAACGGTGAGATGGAGGCCCTGGGCCATGCCATCGACGAGGCGCACTTGCCCGCCGAGGCGGAGGCGGCGGCCCGCAAGGAGTTGCGTCGCCTGCAACGGATGCCCGAAGGGGCCGGCGAGTATGGCATGGTGCGTAGTTATATCGACGCCATTCTGGCCCTCCCCTGGAGCAAGGAGACAGCGGAGCGCATCGACATCGGCGAAGCGCGGGGCATTCTCGACGAGGACCACTACGATCTCGACAAGATCAAGCGGCGAATTCTGGAGCACCTGGCGGTGCATCGCCTCAATCCCAACGGCAAGAGCCCCATTCTCTGCTTTGTGGGACCGCCGGGGGTGGGCAAGACCTCCCTGGGCCAGAGCATCGCCCGCGCCATGGGGCGCAAGTTTGTGCGCGTGAGCCTGGGCGGCGTCCATGACGAGGCGGAGATCCGCGGCCATCGGCGCACCTA
>DAIEIW010000027.1:0-6567 GCA_027351205.1 Acidithiobacillus sp. | reverse complement strand
GCTGCTACGCTATCCACTACCCATACCGGCTTGGCCAATGGAACGCAATACTCCTACCGTTTGTGTGCCACCGATAACCTGGGCAACACCTCGGGCGGGGTGACGGGCAGTGCAACTCCAGTTGCCGGACCAATCTCTAATATTACCTCCTGTAACGGCTGCCATGGCTACACGACCACCTTTGCGGACGGGACCGCCCGAAACGTGCCAGCCGGCCAGTTCCAAGGGTCTCACAACAATCACGTCATATCAGACGGCATTGTTTGCTCCACCTGCCACGTAGCACCCGCAACTACAACAAGTGCCGATTTCAATCATGCCAATGGCACCCTTGCCATGGCCTCACCGATCAACGGTGACGCTGGCGCGACCTATTCCAAAGGCTCTTCAATTGCCATCACCAATGCGGCGTTCTCCGGCGGGACGTGCTCGTCAACAAAGTGCCACGGCACGATCTCACCCGCCTGGGGCAATAATACCAACAACAATGTCTGCACCAAGTGTCACGGTACCCCAACTGCAGGTACACCGACTCCTGTCCAGATTGCTCCGACTGCCCCGGCAACGGCTGCTCATAATGTTCACCTGGCCGGCAGCACCATCGGCAAGCTGGTCGTCTGTACCGAGTGCCACGAAGATGTGGTCGCGGTCACCACCTCGGGACACATGGATGGCACAAAAACCATCCAGTACAATGGGCCTATCGGCACTGCGCAGGCTACGGTTCCCAGCGGCTCCTATCCGGCTAGCTGCGGAACTACTTGGTGCCATGGTGGAAATACCACTAGAATACCGCAGAACAAACCAACCGCCCGAACTGCACCGGTCTGGGGAACTACTTTCGGCACGACCTCGGTACTGGGTGACGCCCTTGGTGTTACATCTACAAATACAGGTTCCGGCCGTTGCGCCAAGTGTCACGGCTTCCCGCCGGCTACTGCCAGCCACGCCGGCACCTCTTTGGCTGGTGCGAAACCCTGTAACAGTTGTCACAATAACCTCACAACCGCCGGAACCTTCGTCGATCCGACCCTGCACATCAATGGATCTATAGAAGGCGGTTCCTGTGTTGGTTGTCATACGACTGGCGGACCTGGTGATGTAAATGGCCGAGTTGCTGTAGTTTCACAATTTACCGCTAACGGAAATTCCCACCATTATCAAGGTGCAGCCGCAGTTGACGGATCCACCTGTTATGCCTGCCATTGGGAGGCAGATGCATCTGGCAACCAAACCTCCTATCACTCGGGAACAAACAACGCAGTTGTTGACCTCGTCGTATGGGGCGCAAGTGCAACTCGACCCACCGTGTACGCCGGTAACAGCGTTACCTATCAGAGTGGCGGCACTGCCTCATCAAGCCGCACTGAAATTGCAAAAATAAATAACCATTGCATCGGCTGTCATAACGCTACAAACGCTGCCAGATTCAGTGGTGATACAAAATCCCCGTCACAGTACGCATGGGATGGTCTGAGCATTGATGCACGCTACTCGAACACCGGTACCACTGCCTGGGGTAAATTCAGCGGCAATGATACAAACAACAAATCCACTCAAACCAAGTCGTTCTCTGCTCACGGTAAGGCGACGACTAATCAGCGTGGTTGGTCAACTGTTGTGGATACTTACCCATCAGCAACAGCAACATCGAACGTTCTCTGTTTCGACTGCCACAACTCACACGGTTCATCCACCGCCGTCGCTGCCATTACCTCCAGCTACTCCAGTGCAACCGGCAGACGTAAAGGTGGCATCCTGAAAGACGTCACAAACGGTAAAGGCGGATACGTCACCACCTACAAGGCATCGGCTGGCGGTTCCGCTGCAACCAAGAACGTCTACAATGCTGGCGCAGGTCTCTGTTTCGACTGTCATAATACCCCCACAGCCGGTGTAACACCGTGGGGATACACGAGCACCTTCGGATTTACTCCACCCGCAGGGCAGTTGGCGGGAACCGGCATAGTCGGATACTACGATACGCCTTACTTCGGTCAGGCTGGTACGAACTTCATATCTGTCCTGGATTTCTCTTATAAAGCAGGCAGAACCGCTAACCAGGGCGGGCACTTGTCAGCATCGTCTTCACTGTCAACGGCAGTAACCAAGCGCTCCTTTGACCCTGCAACACCAAGCGGCACGGTCATCCAGGGACTATGTACCCCGTGCCATGACCCGCACGGTGTCAGCACCACCCTTGGCACCAACCAGCAGTATGCGGTCCCACTGCTGAAAGGCACATTCGTAACCTCGCCTTATAAACAGGATTCGGCACCATCCGCCACCAACGAGGCCCGTGGCGGAAGCCGTGGACCTAAGAGTACCCAGGGTCCATTGGCCGTGGGGAGTACCCCGCTCTATCAATTAGATCAGCGTGCATTCCAGCCCGCGGTTACCGGGAGACCGACTACAGCCAAATACTGGAACTTCGCAACCAATGCAACGACGCTGCAGACAACCAACGATACCCAGTTCGCTGGCCTCTGCACCGGCTGCCATGCCAAGACGGCACTTACTTCAACTGCCGCCGCGTCATCCACAACCTGGAAATCTATGACCAGGATCCACAATTCGGTCAAAGGCTGGGCCGCGGCCACCGGAACCGGCGGCAACCTGAACAACAAGGTCCATGCCTATACCTGTTCCAAGTGCCATACTCCGCACAATTACCGCTTGCCACGGCTGCTTGTTACCAACTGTCTGGATGTCAAGCACAGGGGCCGGGTGACATCGGGCGGCAACGCGGCACTTAATACAGGCAGCAGTTCCAGTGGTGCCGGCGCCGGCAGGTTCCCGGGCGGCGGCGGCGGGGCCAATGGCCGCAGTAGTGCTACCAACCCCGGTCCGTGGTTCTTTGGGGTCAGCAATGGCACTTCCAACACCGTTCCAGCCGTACCGGCCTGCCATTCTTCCGCGACTGCCGGTGGCTCAACGTACTCTACCGCCGGACAGTTGTGGAATACCAAGTCGCCTTGGTAATAACTTGAATTGATTGAATCACTGTTTCATCAATAGTAAACTGATGCACATGATCGTGCGGAAAGGAGAATGAACCATGAAAAAGCGCAGCTATATCAAACCTCGTGTGGTTGGCTCGGCTGATGTTCATCCTTGCTGATCAGGAGTAAATCAAAGGGGTGAGAATGAAGATTCTCACCCCGGACTCGTTTAAAATAGCTTCCGCCATGCAGTGTTGACTGCCTGCCGGAAGCTTTTTTGTTCCCGTGATGACGAGTAATCTTTGCGTTTAAAACCGGTTTGACGATATCTGGCCGTTTTGATGCCAATTTTGAACAACACACAACCCTCGTGAAATCTTAGAAACCAGCGTTCATGCGGAATGCCCTGTTTCACAGCCGCCTGAGAATGTTATCCCATATTCAGGGGCTTGGATTCGTATGAGATTAAACTATTGCCAGCCATGAGTGAAACGTCAAACATCGGGATCAAGCCGCCACTACATACCGGGCAGCTATCTTTGATTCCTGCGGGTAGAATGCATCCGCGCATGAATTCCTGGAAATGCATGGCATGGATTACGGTCTTTGCTACTCTCACCGCCCTGATCCAACTGAATATTCCTTACCCGTTCGATGATGACACCGCCTACCATTTCTGTGTTGCCCGCCTGATGCGGCAACACGGCCTGCTTTACAGCTTCCCCTGGACTCCGTTCAGTTGGCAGGCTAACCATTATGCCGATAAGGAACTGCTGTTCCATCTCCTTTTCGTCCCATTTACCGGTCTGGACTTTGTAACTGCATCCCGGATTGTCGGCACTATCACCGGGACGGGGCTTCTGACGGCACTCTATCTGGTCATGCGCAGCGAAAGGGTCAGGCTACCCGGCGTTTGGGCCTTGATGCCGATCGCATCCAGCGTTTTTCTGTTCCGGTTTGCCCTGGTCAGGCCGCACCTGTTGTCCATTACTCTCGCTATTGTCATGGCATGGGCTTTGGCCAATAATCGCCTGCGCCCGCTGGCATGTTGTTCGCTTCTGTTTCCCCTGGCATACGTCGCATTCTGGCAGATACCCCTGATCCTGATCCTGGCAGCCGAAAGCTCTCGGCTGCTTTCCGGCGGCCGAATCCTATGGCGTCCAGCCCTCACCGTGGCATCCGGTGCCATCACCGGTGTCCTGCTGCACCCCAATTCATGGAACCTGCTGCAGTTGAACTGGATTCACATGACCGACATCCTGGTGGTTGGTGCCTGGGGCAAACACGCCGCAGTTGAATTGGGGAGCGAATTTTTCCCATATTCCCCGGCTGAGTGGCTGAGGTTTCTACTCCTAACTGCGCTGTTTGCCGTAACCTCACTCTATTATGCCTGGAAGGAGCGCTATCAGAGTTGCATTCCCCTGGCGTACGCCAGCGCGACGCTTCTGTTTGCACTGTTGACCATGAAAAGCATGCGTTTTCTGGAGTATCTGGTCCCGTTTTCCGTCGTCGCACTGGCGGTGGCCACCCGCTCGCTGCGTTCTCGCATCCTCGCTCCATCGCTTCTGGCCTGTATCGTACTCTACACGTTGGCATTCGGTACCGGCCCCGCCAGGGCCCTTTTTTCGGATCAGCCCAGACTGGACTATGTTGCCCCCGATACTGCCCGATTCTTTCTAGAGCGTATCCCGGAGGGGTCGCAGGTCTTTACCTGCAGTTGGGACTATACCGGCGGGCTGATGCTGGCATTGCCGGACCGCAAGTTCATTGTCGCCGCAGACCCGACGCTCTTTTACCTGAATGATCCGGCGCGGTATGCGCTGTGGAGCAGAATCGCCCAACTTGATCCATCGGTCATGACAGGCACTATCCGAGAAACCTTCAAGAGCAGATTCGTCATGTGCGAGAACAGCCTGACCTACGAACACCTCTTCAATACATTGAGTTCCGACCCCACGGTTACGACGTTGCTAGTCAACAGCCAGTGGGTTCTCTTCGACCTCGGAGGGCCAGCGTTCAAGTGAAACAGCCAAAAGCACATGCGGCCGGAATGTTTGATAAATGGGTCTGCGCGGGCGCCCTGTTGTCGGCTGTCGCCACCCTGCTCGTGTTCGCAGTTGTGCGTAAAAACGGCTTTGTAGAGCTGGATGATGTCGGCTACATCCTTGACAACCGTAATATCGACACCTTGAACTGGAATACGGTAGTCTGGGCCTTCACAAGTTTTCACGAGGCCAACTGGCATCCGCTTACCATGCTGTCCCTGGCACTAGACCGTCAGCTCTGGGGGATGGCGCCGTTTGGCTTCCATGCGACCAATCTCCTCATACATTGCGCGACAACGTTCCTTGCCTGCCTGGTCTTTGCCGAGCTGCTCAGGCTGGTCTCGCCGGAAATGCCGTCAAGGCTGGCCCGGTGGGTGATCAATGCGGGAAGCATATTGTCCGCTTTGTTTTTCGGCCTGCACCCCCTGCGGGTCGAGTCGGTGGCCTGGGCAAGCGAGCGCAAGGATGTCCTGTGCCTCTTTTTCATTGTTGCCGCTGTCTGGTTCTATCTCAGGTATGTGAGTTGCCCGGTTGACCTCACACAGGGACGACACGCAAGGCGCCGGGCATACGCAATGATGCTCGTGATGGCCTGCTGTGCCCTGATGAGCAAGCCGGCAGCGGTGAGCCTGCCTCTGGTGCTGTTGATCATGGACTGGTATCCGCTTGCCAGGATCAGCAGTTGGGCGACGCTGGCAGCGGCTGTCAAGGAGAAGGCGCCGCTCTTTCTGTTGTCGCTCGGAGCGGCGGTTTTGACGGTTCGGGCGCAACAGTATGCCATGATGCAGGCACCGGATGTCGATGCGATCTCGAGGGTGCTGGTGGCCTGCAAGGCCCTGCTCTTCTATCTGTGGAAGATGCTCTGGCCAAACGGACTGGCGCCCTATTACCCGCACCCGGGCAAGGTTGTGCCGGAAAAATTGTTCGAGTATCTGCCTTACGCCGTGGCCGTCTGTCTTGCCGCCGCCGCTGCAGTTGTCTCCATCAGGCGGCGTCGCTTCATCCTTCCGGCTCTCTTGCTGTTCTATGTTGCGACGCTGGCCCCGATGCTCGGCATCGTCCAGGCCGGCGGGCAATGGGTTGCCGACCGTTACAGCTATCTCCCCGCGCTGGGGATATCGCTGCTCTGGGGAGGGGGGGCGGCCTGGATTACCGGGAAGCTCTGGCAGGCCGGGAGAATGGCCGCTGCCGGAGCGATTGCCGGGGTGATGGTCTGTCAGCTTTCGATATATGCGGCCATGACCCGGCAACAGATTCTGGTCTGGCGTTCGACGGAAACCCTCGCCAGCCGCGAGATCGCACTGTACCCCCAGCATGCCGGAGCCGCCTATTTCTCGCGTTCTAGGTTCCGCTTGGCGCATGGCCGGTGCGAGCCTGCGCTGGAGGATATCGACAGGGCAATGGCCATTGCGCTTCGCGGGAACCTGAAGAACAGGTATGCCGAACTGTCCCTGGCCCGTGCCGAAATCTTCATCTGCCTTGGACGTACCGGCGAGGCGCTTTCCGCCCTGGAATGGGCCGCCCAGACCGGAGGTCCGGAGCAGTTAGCGCAGATCCGGGAAATGGAGCGTAAGCTGTCG
>DAIEIW010000062.1:0-11513 GCA_027351205.1 Acidithiobacillus sp. | reverse complement strand
TTGGGCGTGTACGGGGGTGTATGGGCGTGTACGAAAATGATGAAATAACAAATGGTTGTGCTGTAAGTGGTTGGTTCTGTTGAGGCATTTATCTGGCTACGAACCAGTAGGTCGGCGGTTCGACTCCGTCCGAGCGCACCATGTAAAACAGGCACTTAGCGCAATTTGCTAGGTGCCTTTTTTTGCCCTGGCGTCTACGGGGTGAGGTTTGGGGTGAGGTTGGTGCGGGGCGTTCCATTGAGAACCCAGTACACCAGTACGCCGAGTGAATCCGCATGAATCCCCAAACCGATGCCGAGAAGTCTGATTCCCGCGAATACCCATCGTACCCACCAGCGGCTTTCCAGGAGCACGCCGGATGCCAGCACGAGAGCGTCCCACACCGCTGCCGCAATAAAAACGATGCCCGAGTGTATTACTCATGGCTGCGTCCAACAGCAGTTTGGCATAGCCCAGAAGCATGGTCTCGGCTTTTAGTCGCTCGATCAGAATCTTCCCGTATCCCCGCCTGCGGCAGGACGCATCAATAACGAGATCATCCATGTAGACAAACCGGCCATGCACCAAATTGTCTTGCACGCGGAATCCAGCAAGACCCACGAGTTGGGTGACATGCCATAGGGCCAGCAGGCGCTGACCCTGGGCACTCCGTTGTTGCCAGCGCAGCAGAAACTTCCGTTCAGAATCCTGGTGCGGCCGCAGTTGCTGGATCAGAGGATAGTAGGCCAGGACATCGTCTTCCTGATCGACATAATGGAACTCGACCGCTGTGGAGACCTCCCCGCTGTTCTCGTGCCGTTCTCTACTGGAATCATATGTGCCCCCCCGTGCGAGGGGGCGGCGGCGAAAATCGCAAACCAACACCCAGTCGATTCCAGTGATTGATGGTGCCGATGGCCACCGTCAGGAAGGTCACTTCTGTTTCCGTGAACTGAGACCGCAGTGTCTCATAGACGGCGTCGGGCGCCCCCTGGGTTGCGAGCGCCGTCAGACATTCTGCCCACGCCAGAGCGGCCTGCTCCCGTGCAGAAAATATACCGGCATCTCTCCAGCCCGCGACCAGATCCAGTTTGACCGGTTCCATACCGATTTGGCGGGCGATATTCAGATGGTACTGAATACAGAACGCACAGCCGTTGATTTGCGATACCCGTACCTTGATGAGTTCCGTCAGGGTTTTTTCAAGGCCGGAATCATCGACCGCTTTCCCCATCACCAAGAGTGCGGCATACGCCTCGGGCGCGGTCTTTGTGAAGGAGTGGTAGTCAATACGGGCATGCTCCGTGGACATGGCTTGTTCCTTATGAGGCGGCTCAGGTAGTATCAGGACTCTAACAATATATCAGGGTGCTTACAATATGGACGACGCAGCGCTAAAACCCTTCACCCCTCAAGTGGGAGAGGGCAAACGCGGGGAAAATGGTTATCTGGGCTACGTGCTGCGGCAGGCGGCTGGGGCGTACCGGCACCGGGTGGAACGGGCGCTCGCCGACCTGCGTGTAACGCCTCCACAATTTTTCGTGCTCACCATGCTGGCAGGCTATCCCGGCATTTCCAATGCTGATCTCGCACGGCTCACTCTCCTCACCCCGCAAACGGTCAGCACCATTGTCGCCAACCTTGAACGCGCCGGGGCCATCGCGCGCCAGCCGCATCATTACCATGGCCGTATCCAGCAGATTGATCTCAGTGAGACAGGCAAGTCGTTATTGGCGACCTGCCGCGAGCGGGTGCAGGATGTTGAGCGCCATATGGCCGATGGGCTTTCCCAAGAAGAGGAATTGGTACTTCGAAAATGGCTGGTTCGCGTTGCCACGTCAGCTCCACGTTAGTTGCCTAACCCGCTTGCGCATTACCAGTCAGAGGAGTTATCCCATAATGGACGGCATAACCATCTTCCACTGCGGGAATGACCTCCAGCACATCAAAATAATGGTCCCAGAAAATGGTGTCGCGCAACCCCTTTATGACGCCCTGATAGGCAACAAGATCAGAGGTTTTCCACACCACGATATCGCTGATGCGCGCGTTGTAGGATTCCGTGTCGAAAAAACGCATGCTGACGGTCGGATGGGCTTCGAGGATGGGGTTAACGTTCTCTTTGATAAATGCAAAGCGAACTTTTGGTTCCAGGTCTAACCATTCGCGGGTGGTTTTGAGCAGCATAAACAGGGTGTAGGTTTGCGTCGTCATGGGAAATCTCCTGATTGAATTGACAGGAAATATTTTGCGAGCAGATACTCACATTTTCTACTCGTGTTTGAACTATGCTACTCGAACCCCGCAAGCGCCCTCATCAACAACGTTCTGCCGCCACGGTGGATGCCATTCTGGAGGCGGCGGCTCGTATTCTTGAGCGCAAGGGGCTGGATGCGCTGACCACCAATACGGTTGCAGAACTCGCGGGTGTCAGTATCGGATCGCTCTATCAATACTTTCCAGGCAAGGCAGCGATTCTGGCCGAGCTGATTCGGCGGGAACGCCTTATATTGCTGGCAGGTATTGACCGCATAGCGCATGCCCCTGGCGACTCGCTAAAAGACGACGTATGTTCACTCATCCGGATCGCAGTGACCCACCAGTTGCTCCGGCCAGCGTTGGCCCGGACGCTGGAGTATGCGGAAGCCACACTGCCTCTGGGACCTGAAACAGCCAAACTGACGAATGAGCTTGTGCAGTATGTGGCGACGTTACTGGGACGACATGGTGTTTCAAAGGTTATGGAGACGGCACATGATCTGGTCGCTCTTGCAAAGGGCATGATTGACGCCGCAGGTATTGCTGGCGAATCAGACCAGCGCATACTCGTTGATCGGGTGTGCCGTGCAGCACTGGGATATCTAGAATATCCAGTGTCCATTAGGCATGGAATCACTTGAAAATAGCGTTGTCGCCGGGCGCCCCCATGCTAAATGAACCGGTTTGTCTGACGGGAAATGGATTTGTGGTAGAATAAATGAGTGGTCTTGGTTAATTTGTAAAAATCTATGAAAACGCGGCTAAACGAGGTGCATATGATTTACACAGTTGAATGCAGTTTTACCGACCCGGATGCAGAGGATGAGTGGAATGCGTTTTACAGTGACGAAAGTCGCCTGCGTTAATTTCTGTTAGGGGGTTTCTCACATCCCAACGATTTAAATTATCCGAAGGAATACTTTCTGCACCAACTTACCTTGCCGCTCACACTATTGCCAATGAAGGGGTTCTTGAAAGCATGAATTATCGACATAATGGCGGCGGCAATTTTGCAAAATGGCAGCCCATGATTACAGATTGGCACAGGAATATTTATAGAGGGGTCGATCTGTTCGCAAATGTCACAAATGATCAGCGATTGTTAATTAGCAATGAAAGTGGTGATCTATTAAGAGCGTTTGGGTTTCAGGTGCAGCATCTATGGGCAATAGGACTTGATCGGACTCCAATGGAACGTTGGGTGGCGATTTCCGGCAATCTACCAGATTCAGCCCATCATCTGAAAGCAGATGGAGTATGTATATACGTCCCTATGGGAAGGCAACTACAGAGTGGGTCCACATAATTATCGTGCGCAAAATATGGACATTCATGCGCACTATGACCGTATTGACGCATGTATTATTTGAGGAGGCAAAGCATGGAGATCAAAGCCATTCATGGCGAAGCTGGTTATCATGCCGCGCTGGCGGAGTTAGACAGAATCTGGGATGCGTCCAAAGCAGACCGGATTTCCCGCTGGATGGGTAAGTGGAAGGTCGGCCAGAACCAGCCGCTTTGCAACCGCGACAGTATCGTCGCGCACCTCGAGCAGCAAAACAGCCTGACTCCGGAGCCATGGCTGAATACATACTGACCAGCCGCAAAAATGGCAAAAAAGGACTATCCCGGATGACGATTACCGTGGGTTTTCTGGTGTTCCCGGGTATTCAACTGGAGGATCGTTTCAGGTAGCGGGATCGGTTGTTGGCCATCGGGCACTTGTCGTGTTAGATTCTTGGCTCATCTTCAGGGCGGGGCGAAACTCCCCACCGGCGGTAAGCCTGTTTGTTGTCAGGCAAGCCCGCGAGCGCTCGTATTCATGCGAGGTCAGCAGATCTGGTGTAATTCCAGGGCCGACGGTCACAGTCCGGATGGAAGAAGATGTTGATGCACGGCACGCCTGTTGCGTTTTCACGCGACATAATGTCGAGTGTCCGCGTTTGCCCTGAAATGTTTTTCGCTTTTTCTAGCTGCGAGGAGCGTTTCATGTCTGTTCAAACTACCATGTTGTTGAAGCGTGATGTTGCTGTAACCCGCCCGGAATGGCATAGGGCACTCGAGGCCATGCGTGTCGGCCGCCCGGTTATTCTCCTGGATGATTCCGATCGCGAAAACGAAGGTGACCTTATCGTCGCTGCCGAACGTCTGACCGTGGCGACCATGGCGATGTTGATCCGTGAATGCAGCGGAATCGTGTGCTTGTGTCTTACCCCGGAACATGTGGCCCGCTTGGAGTTGCCGCCCATGGTGCAACGGAACGAAAGCCGCTTCGGTACCGCCTTCACCGTTTCCATAGAGGCTCGGGAAGGGGTGACCACCGGGGTATCGGCCGCGGATCGTGTGACTACCATTCGGGCGGCTATCGCGTCCGGCGCCCGGCCCCGGGATATCGCCCGTCCCGGCCATATCTTTCCGCTGTGTGCGCATCCGGAGGGGGTATTAGGTAGGCGCGGGCATACGGAAGGTTCCGTTGATCTGGCGCGACTGTCGGGCTTGGAGCCTGCAGCGGTGCTCTGCGAGTTGATGAATCCGGACGGTAGCATGGCCAAAGGGGACGATATTGCCCGTTTCGCAGCCCGGCACGATCTGCCTGTCATCACCATAGAGGATGTAGTGGCATTGCGGCGGCGAGAGGAAAAACCCCCGATCTTTCCGGGAGTGCATAGAGGGTGACACTACACTACCGATGGCATCTTGCCCAGCCTTGTCCAGACAGGATTCGGGTGAGAGCCCGTCCGGGCGATTTGCACCCTGCCGCAGTGATCAATACACCGGCAACTCCGTCGTATCCACCACCCTGCGCAGCACAAAGCTGGAATGCACGCCGGTCACCCCCTCGATGCGCGTCAGGCGATGGAGTAAAAATTCCTGAAAATGCGCCATATCGCGCACGGCGACCTTGATCTGGTAATCCGCGTCATGGCCGGTGATGAGGTAGCACTCCAGCACCTCCGGCGAGCGACTGATTTCTGCCTCAAAATGCTCGAAACGCTCGGGGGTATGGCGGTCCATACTGATGTGCATCAGCACCATCAGCGCCAGGCCCAGACGCTGCGGATCCAGCAGAGCCACGTGCTTGCGAATGATCCCGGCTTCTTCCAGAGCCTGCACCCGGCGCAGGCATGGGGAGGGGGACAAACCGATGCGCTCGGCGAGACGCTGATTGCTGAGTCCGCCGTCGCGCTGTAGCTGCTCCAGAATACGGCGGTCGTAGCGATCTAATTCGGTGGCAGGGGCTTTCGACTTCATAGCACAATATTACTCCGTTAATGGGTGTTAGTGCGCAATAATCATGCGGGATAGTCGCTTTTATGGCCCCAATTCGCAAGCACCTGCTGCGACTTCTTCCCTATACTGCGTCCATCGTCACTTGCCGCAGGAGATTGGATCATGGGGACTTTCAACCATCGCCGTTACCGCGCCTTTGCGCCCGTCCACAAACCGGACCGGCGCTGGCCTAACCGCCGTATGCACCGCGCGCCCGTCTGGACCAGCGTCGATCTGCGCGACGGCAATCAGGCGCTGGTCTCCCCCATGAGCGTCGAACAAAAGCTCCGGATGTTCGATTTGCTCGTGCGTATGGGCTTTCGGGAGATTGAGGTGGGTTTTCCCGCTGCCTCCCAGCCCGATTTTGACTTTGTCCGGCGCATCATTGAAGAAGATCGTATCCCCAAGCAGGTGACCATCCAGGTGCTCACCCAGGCGCGGGAAGCCCTGATTGACCGCACTTTCGAGGCGCTGAAAGGGGTGCGGCGGGCGATTGTCCATGTCTACAACTCTACCAACCCGGCCCAGCGCGAGCAGGTATTTGGCCTGGATCGGGAGGGCATCCAGACCATTGCCGTGCGTGGCGCGGAGTGGGTGAAGTCCGGGGCCGCACGCTATCCAGAGACGGAATGGGTCTTTCAGTATTCGCCGGAGAGTTTCAGTGCCACCGAGCCGGATTATGTGGTGGAGATCTGCGAGGCGGTCAATGGGGTCTGGCGGCCTGATCAGGGGCAGGCGGTGATCCTCAACCTGCCCGCCACCGTCGAGTCGTCCATGCCCAACGTCTTCGCGGACCAGATTGAATGGTTCTGCGACCACTTGCGCGGCCGGGAGCACGTGAAAATCAGTGTTCACAACCACAATGACCGCGGCTGCGCGGTGGCGGCGGCGGAACTGGCGGTGTTGGCGGGGGCCGACCGGGTGGAGGGCACCCTCTTCGGCAACGGCGAGCGCACCGGTAACATGGATATTCTCACCATGGCCATGAATCTCTACTCTCAGGGCATTGATCCGCAGCTGGATATGTCCATGGGTACGGAAATCGCGGAGATCTATACCGCGTGTACGGGTATGATCGTGCCGCCGCGTCATCCCTGGTTTGGTGAACTGGTCTACACGGCGTTTTCCGGCAGTCATCAGGACGCCATTCGCAAGGGCATGCACCATCGGCGGGGACGGGAAGATGCTGTCTGGGAGGTGCCTTATCTTCCCGTCGATCCCGCCGATTTGGGGCGCAAGTACGAGGAAGTGGTGCGCATCAACAGCCAGTCCGGGAAAGGCGGTGTCGCCCATGTGCTGGAGCGCGACCACGGTATTTCCTTGCCGCGCTGGTTGGCGCAGGACTTCAGCGCGTTGGTGCAGGCGGCTTCCGAGCAGGAGACGGGTGAGGTCAGCTCAGCGCAGATTTTCGCCCTGTTCGAGAACCATTACTGCCATCCCGCGGAGGATTGGCGCATGCGACGCTACCGTCTCAGCCGGGAAGGGGAGCAGGTCGCAGCGACCGTGGTGGTTGGCCCGGAGGCACAGCCGCATATTTTGCAGGGCATGGGGAGCGGCGCCGTAGGTGCCTTGGTCGATGCGCTGATCCAGAGTTGGGGCGTTCGTGCCGAGGTGGAACAATTCGACCAGCATGCCCTCGGTAGCGGTACCAGCGCCCGCGCCATGGCCTGCGTCCGGGTCAGTGTGAATCATGGTCATGCGACGTCTGCGGTGGCCTTTGGCGAGGATACCACTGAGGCAGCTTTACAGGCGGTACTCAGTGCTATTGGCCGGTCCGTTGCAAAAAACAACACATGGAGCACATCGGTAGAACGGCAAGTACGTTGATTGCCGCGTTATGCCCTCGCAGGCCGGCGCACGGTAACCACCACGTATTTTGCCATCCGCATGGCGGAAATCCCCATGCCCTGACGACGATATCCTGTCGTCACGGCATGGGAATCTCCCTCCCGGCCTGCCTGGCCGCGATGCTTGACCTTGCGGCTGTATACCGTCTGGTCCCTTTCCACCCTGGTAGGCTGCACGCCGAAGCGCGGTTTCAGGCGCTTGGGAACGATACGTAAGGTCTCCTTTTTCATAACCTGGGCTCCTCTCAGTCGACGATGACACGACGCCATTCTAGCATGAACACGAGCGTAGCTGTGCGGCTCAACCTGCCTGCGGCCGCACCGCAAGCTTGCCAGCCAGCCACGCCAACGCCGTGCAGACGGCAATGATCCCCATATCCGCGCCCCCCATGACCGTTGTCGCGAATAACCGCTGAAAAAATGGCAGACAGGAGAAAAGCCCCTGGGCAATCAGAGCAGCTGACATCGCTGTCACCAGGACGATATCTCCCCGGTCATGACGCCAGCGCCCATACATGGCCAGCAGTATTCCGGCCTCCATGCCTACCAGGGCATTCACCGCCAGGGTATGCGCATGGCGGTCGCTGTGCAGCGTTGCATCGCCAAAAAACACTGCAAAGACGGTGATAACCAGAAAGGTACTCAACCCGACGATGCGCCACCATAACGCCCCTGGAATGAGCGCCTCCCGGGCCGGACGCGGTTTGCGCTCCATCACGCCTTTATCTGCCCCCATGAATGCAAAAGCCAGGGTCAGCGTACTGGCGGTAATCGTGTTCACCCAAAGTATTTGCAGTGGAGTAATGGGCAGGGTCATTCCCGGCAGCACCGCGAAAAAGATCACCAGCCCTTGCGCAAAATTAGTCGGCAGCATAAAGAAAGTCGTGCGCCGGATATTGTCATAGATATGGCGCCCCTCCGCTACGGCGGTGGCGATATGGGCGAAGTCGTCGTCACTCAGCACCATGGCTGCAGCCTCACGGGCCACGTCGCTCCCCGATTGCCCCATGGCCACACCAATCTGCGCCCGGCGCAAGGCGGGTGCATCGTTGACGCCATCACCGGTCATGGCGACCACCTCGCCGCTGGCCTGCAGGGTCTGTACCAGTTCCAGCTTATCGGCGGGCTGCACCCTGGCGAAAACCACCGCATCGCGGGCCAGGGCCTGCCGTTCCTCGGCATCCGCGCTGGCCCACTGGGCATGATCGACCACCGCTGCCGGACCATCCTCCAGAATGCCGACCTGACGGGCGATAGTGGCCGCCGTCTGCGGATGATCGCCGGTAACCATGATCACTCGGATACCCGCGCTGCGGCAGGCAGCAATGGCGGCCGGTACGGCGGCACGCGGTGGATCCAGCAGCGCGACAACGCCCAACCAGGTCCAGCCACCCTCGTCCAGAGCCTCCCACTGCCCATCCACTGCGCTGGCCAGGGCAATGGTACGCATGCCGGCAGTCGCCATGTCCGCAATGACTTTGTGCCAATAGGCCGGAACGACTTCCGCCACCCCGCTTGCGGTCGCTATCCGCTGACAGCGCTGCAGGACCCATTCCGGGGCCCCTTTAATGGCGATGCCGTCGCTGTTGCGCGTCGCCATGAAGGGTTGCTCGTGGCTAAAAGGCCGGGCATCCACCCGCGGAGATCCCATCCGCAAAGCGTCGACGTCCGCACCATGCGTGCCCGCATAGCGGAGCAAGGCCTGCTCCAGAGGGTCACCAATACTGCTCTTATCGTTGCGCAGTTGGGCGTCATTACACAAAATCATGACTCGTAGGGCACGTTGCAGCAGGGCGGGGGAGTCATCGGCGAGGGCCAGGTCCTGCACGGTCATGCGATTTTCTGTCAGGGTGCCCGTTTTGTCGGTGCAAATGACGGTAACCGTGCCCAGGGTTTCCACTGCCGGTAACTGGCGGACGATGGCGCCCCGTCGCGCCATACGCTGCACCCCCAGCGCCAGGGTCACGCTGATTATCGCTGGTAATCCTTCGGGAATAATGGCTACCGCCAGACTGATGGCAGCGAGCAGGGCGAATTCCAGCGCCTCGCCTCGCCACCAGGCGATACCCGCCGCGATGGCTGCCAGAAGAACGACGGTGAAGGCGAGAGTCCGCGACAAGCGGCTGATGCGCTCCAGCAGAGGCGAGCGCATGGTCAGGGTAGTTCCCATAAGCTGATGGATACGGCCTATTTCGGTGGCGCTGCCGGTGGCGGTCACCTGGCCAACACCATCTCCCCCGGTCACCAGTGTTCCGGCCCGCAGCAGTAACTCGCCAGCGTCGCCGGAAGTGGTTTTATCCACAGGGACGGACTCCCCCGTCAGCAGAGATTCGTCCACACGCAGGGCATGCGCCTCCAGCAACCGCATGTCCGCGCTGATGCGTGCGCCATTTTCTACCCGCACCCAGTCGCCGGGCACCAGTGCTTCCGCGGGCAGATATTGCCAGGCGCCATCGCGACAGACCAACACCTGCGGGGCGAGAAACGATTGCAGTGTCTGCACCGCTTTCTCCGCGCGGTTCTCCTGAACAAAGCCGAGCATGGTGTTGATCAGGATCACCGCGCCGATAACCGCGCCGTCTACCAGATGTCCGAGCACCAGCGATAGGAGTGCGGCGGCCAGCAGAATTGCGATGAGGGTATTACGAAACTGCGCCAGCAGTTGTTGCCACCAGCGCGGCGCATGGGCCGTGGGCAGACGATTGAGCCCGTACTGTTGCCGCAACGCCGAGGCCGCGGCGCTGCTCAGACCGCATGCCATTGGATCATGCTCCGTGGCTCCATATTGATCCCTCCGGTCGCGCGAAAGCAAAAATTACGGTGGACTCAGTAGCTGCAAGGACCATTGGCCGTTTTCCCAGCGCCCGATTTGTGCGCCATCAGCACCCCAGGCACCCAGCACCATGCGCCATCCCTCCGAACCCTGCTCCCAAACGGGCCGATGGGTATGGCCGTGAATCAAAATGTCATAAGTAGCGCCACCCAGCGCGAAAGCACCCTCCCCGTGGAGGGCGGCGACGATGGTCTGCGGATTGGCATCGGTTATGGCTGGTGCCTTAGCCCGCGCTTCCCGGCTACTGCCGCGACGCAATCCGCGGGCGATACGCTGGAGCCAGGCATAAGGCAGGCGCCCCAGCGTCATGCGAGTCAGCGGATGGCGAATCACCCGGCGAAAGCGCTGGTAACGATGATCGTCGCTACACAGCAAGTCACCATGAGTCAGGAGGATACGTTGATCGCCCAATTGCAGCAGCGCCGGGTCGGGCAGAGCGATAATCCCGAACTGAGACAGAAAGGCGGCATCCAGGGCAAAGTCCCGGTTACCGACCATGAGGTACATTGTGGTGCCCTGCTTCTGCAGATCATGGAGCAGGGCAAGGATTTCCGCATAAGGAGCGTCCACCGCCTGATCCCGATGCGCCCAGTAGTCAAACAGATCGCCCAGAATGAAAACAGCCCGCGCGGCCCGGCCCTCGTGCAAACAAAAATGGCGGAACAGGGCAGTCAGTGCGGGCTGTGCGGAGCAGAGGTGCAGGTCAGAGATAAACAACACGGGGCCATTACCAAGGTCTGCACCCTGCACCACCATAGACTCAGGCCGCAGACTGACGCTCGCCCTTGTCGATGGAGACGGTTTCCTTGGGCACGTCCTGGTGCATGCCCTTGTTACCGGTTGGGGTCTTGGCGATATCGTCCACCACATCCATCCCGCCGATGACCTTACCAAAAACGGCATAACCCCAGCCCGATCCGGAGGCAGTCTTAAAGTTGAGGAAATCATTGTCTGTCAGATTGATGAAAAACTGCGCAGTGGCGGAGTGGGGATCATTGGTCCGCGCCATGGCGAGAGTGCCCCGCGCATTCTTCAGACCATTCTCCGCCTCATTGGCGATGGGCGCATGGACCTTTTTCTGCTGCATGTCCGCCGTAAAACCGCCGCCCTGAACCATGAAGCCGGGTATCACGCGATGAAAGATGGTACCGTCAAAGAAACCCTCATCGACATACTTCAGAAAGTTCTCGACGGTGTTGGGCGCTTTGTCGGCGTCCAACTCAATGACGATGTCACCCTTGTTGCTGTGCAGCACTACTTGCGGATTTGCCATGAACACTCCTCAGAATTCAGGGCACCAGCGCCCTGCTAGAAAAATTCACCAC
>DAIEIW010000055.1:0-1966 GCA_027351205.1 Acidithiobacillus sp. | reverse complement strand
TGATGGGCATCGGTGCCAGTTTCGGCGAGGCTTTCCTCAAAGCGCAGATCGGCGCAGGTGAACACTTCCCGCGCTCCGGCACCGTTTTTCTCAGCGTCCGCGATGCAGATAAGAAGGGCCTTATCCCAGCGGCACGGACGCTGTCCGAACTCGGCTTCAAGCTGATCGCCACCAAGGGCACTGCCGCTTTTCTGCATGGGGACGGTCTAGAAGTCACCGCAGTCAACAAGGTGACTGAAGGCCGTCCCCACATCGTCGATGCGATCAAAAACGGTAAGGTGCAGATCATCATCAACACCGTAGATGAACGGCAATCGGTGCGCGACTCTTTTAGCATCCGTCGTGCAGCGCTGCAAATGGGATTGACCTACTATACCACCCTGGCGGGCGCCATCGCCGGCGCTGCTGCCATTCACGCTCTGATGACGGAGGAACGCAGTGTCCTCCGGTTGCAGGATCTGAACCAGACAAACACCAGCACGAGGTAGATATGAGCGACAAAATCCCCATGACCGTTATTGGTGCCCAGCGTCTGCGCGATGAGTTACATCGCCTCAAATCCGTGGAGCGGCCCACCGTTATTGAAGCAATCGCCGAGGCGCGCGCCAAGGGTGATCTCTCGGAAAATGCCGAATATGACGCCGCCAAAGAACAGCAAGCGTTTATCGAGGGACGTATTCGTGAGGTGGAAGACCATCTGGCCCGCGCCCAGGTCATTGATCCCAAGGCATTGAATACCGGAGGAAAAATTGTTTTTGCAGCCACCGTGGATCTAGAGGATGCGGAAGGCAACGAGGTGACCTACCAGATCGTGGGTGATGCCGAGGCCGACCTCAAGGAAAACAAGATATCCATCAGTTCCCCCATTGCCCGCGCGCTCATCGGTAAGCACGAAGGGGATCCGGTTGAAGTGCGCGCTCCGGGCGGAACCCGGGAATATACCATTCTCGCCGTGCGTTACATATAGATCGTGATCGCGTTGACACACCATATCTACCTTCTGTTCCTGGCCATACTGCAGGGCGTTACGGAGTTGTTTCCCATCTCCAGCCTGGGGCATATCATTCTGGTGCCAGCGCTCCTGCATTGGCCCATCAACCGGGGCGCGGGGTGGTTTCTACCCTTTGTGGTCGTGCTCCACCTTGCCACGGCCACGGCGTTGCTCCTGTTCTTCTGGCGCGACTGGGCAGCGCTGCTCGGCGGCTTCATTCGTGCGCGGGGACGCCCCGACAATCCTGACTCCCGGCTATTATGGATTCTCTTCATCGCGTCCATTCCCGCCGGTTTGCTGGGCTTGGCCCTTGCCCACAAGATCAAGGATCTGTTCGGCGGCTTCACCTTTGCCGCAGTGGCGCTGATGATCAACGGCGTCATGCTTATCCTGGGGGATCGCCTGCGCGCGCGACAACCCAGCCATTCGCTGGACAATCTGAGCTGGCCGCGTGCCATCGGTATAGGGTTTGCCCAGTCCCTTGCGTTGATTCCCGGATTTTCCCGTTCCGGCGCGACCCTGGTGGCGGGTATTGGTGTGGGGTTGGACTATGAAAATTCCGCAAAATTTTCCTTTCTGCTCGCCACGCCGATCATCGCGGCGGCCGGCATACTGGAAGTGCCCAAGCTCTTTCACGCACAGATGCCGTCCGGCTTGCTCGGCACCATCTTTCTTGCGGGGCTTCTCTCCGGAATCTGCGCTTGGGCATCCGTATGGTTTCTGATGCACTATTTTCACAAGCATGAGATCAAGGCACTGCGGCCCTTTGGTATTTATTGCATCGCCTTTGGTGCGCTGGCACTGATTATCGGCGGCTACTGACCGTCCCGGGCGTCCGGTTCCAGCAATAGTGCCACGCGTTTTCCGTTCCAGCTTTGCAGGGCGAGGAGCAATCCGACGGCGGCAAGGAGATAAAAGACTCCCTGCTCGCCGGCCATGCCCAGCCCCCAGCCACCGACCACACCGCCCGCGAAT
>DAIEIW010000208.1:0-21544 GCA_027351205.1 Acidithiobacillus sp. | reverse complement strand
ATGTCGTTTCGGTAACGTGTGCCCACTCTGCCAGACAGATTTCACCTAGGCGGCATCCAGTCGCCAGCACCATCATTACGGCATTCTGCGCTTTGGGCGATAACCCAGACTCCGGCAGTTTGTGGAATAGATCCACGATCTCGGCATCAGACAGTATGCGGTCACGGCTCGGCAGTTTCCCGCCTACGTCACCAGCCGTTACCGGACCTAGTGGATCAGCAATGACGATTTCCCGAAGGCTTGCCCATTTATAGAAGGTCTTGAGCGTTGTGAGCAGGATATTCGCCATGCGCGGCGCTCCTCTGGCCGTGACGGCATCAAGACACTTCATCAGGTCAGCACGGGTAACAGAGCCTATCTCTTTTTCGCCAAGGGCAGGGAATATGTCCTTGCGGATAGCCCGGAGCAAATCTGCCCCATCGTTACGCTTGGACAGCTTGGCGGTATTCCAGTCCATGAATACATCAGAGAAGGTTTTACGGGCGGCCTGCTCCATCTTGGCGATGCGGTCGGCCTTGATGCGGGCATTTTCCTGTTCTTCCTCGTGGACCTTGGGATCAATCCCGGCGTCGAGCATCCTGTGCGCGTCCTCTGCTTTTCTTCTCGCCCCCGCCAAAGAGAGAGCCGGGTACTCACCCAGGCGCATGATGCGACGCTTACCACCGAACTCATAGCGAAGCTGCCAGATTTTACCGCCGGACGGGTAGACGCGGAGCTCCAGGCCACCCCCGTCTCTGTGGATGCGTTCCACCACATCGGATTTGATGTCTCTCACGGTTATTGCGTTGAGCAACTTGCTTGCCATGCCAGCACCCCTTTTAGGTTTACCGGTTACACTACCGGTTACAGTTTGACACGGACAGTATAGGACGGCATAACACCGCTGTAAACTACAACTACATGATTTTTATATATACCTATGTTATGGAAAAACAGCATCGGACCCCATAAAACCGCATATTTCCTGCTTTGGGAGCAGGATGTCGTAGGTTCGAATCCTATCGCCCCGACCAATCAAAGCAAGGTGAGCCATGTCTGAGCCCACGGAAGTGGAAGCGGCCTTTTGGCGGCAGCCTTTGCCAAACCTTTTTCATGCGCTCGATACCAGCCCTCGTGGCTTGACAACGGAAGAAGCCGCTTCGCGATTGGCGTCTTTCGGCCTGAATGCGCTGCGGCCCGCGCTGCGCGGCACGCTCCTCCGGCTGTTTCTCTCCCGTTTTCGCAATCCCCTGGTCATTATCCTTCTAGTCGCCAGCGCAATTTCTGCCGTGACAGGCGACAGGGCCAGCTTCCTGATCATCAGCGCCATGGTGTTGATGAGCGTGGCCCTGGACACCGTGCAGGAATACCGCGCGGGGCAGGCGGCCGAGCGACTCAAGCGATCCGTCGCCGTGCGCGCCATGGTCCTGCGTGATGGTCGCCCGCGTGACATTCCGATTTTCGAGGTGGTGCCAGGAGATGCGGTGCTGCTAGCCGCAGGCGATTCGGTCCCCGCAGACGGGCGGCTAATCGAGGCCCGGGATTTTTTTGTCAACCAGGCGCTCCTCACCGGCGAGCCGTACCCGGTGGAAAAGCATGCGATCGAGCTTTCCGGCGAGGCAGATCTGGATACCGCCGATAATGCGGCCTTTATGGGCACCTCCGTCATCAGCGGCAAGGCGACTATCCTGGTCTGCCGCACAGGCCTGGGCACCGCCCTCGGCGAGATCGCCGACAGCCTGACCAGCAAGCCGCCCCCCACTTCCTTCGAACGGGGCACACGCCAATTCGGCTTGCTGATCATGCGCCTAACGGTTTTTCTGGCGTTGTTCGCGCTTTTCGTCAACACCGCGTTTCACCGCCCCCTGTTGGAGTCCTTTCTATTCGCCGTCGCCCTGGCCGTACGTCTCACGCCAGAGCTTCTACCGATGATCGTTTCGGTTACCCTCGCGCGCGGGGCCATCCGGATGGCCCGGAAAAAGGTGATCGTGAAACGCTTGGCGTCGGTGCAGAATCTGGGGTCGATGGACGTGCTCTGCACGGACAAGACGGGAACGCTCACCGAGGCGTACATCCGGCTTGAGCGCCACGTTGATCCCATGGGGCGGGAGAGCGAAGGGGTGCTGGAGTTAGCTTATCTCAACAGCTACTTCGAGACTGGGCTGAAAAGCCCTCTGGACGATGCCATTCTCGCCCATCAGGAAATCAACGTCAGCGCTTGGCGAAAAATTGATGAAGTACCCTTCGACTTCGAGCGGCGGCGGGTTTCCGTGCTGGTGGAAAAAAACGATAGCCGACTTCTGGTAGTGAAGGGTGCTCCCGAGGACGTACTTCGACTTGCCGTGGCATATGAGGCGGACGGGGTCCAAACGCCGTTCGACGCACAGGCTCGAAGTCGGGCAGGGGCGTTGTGCGACGAATTGGGACAGAAGGGCTTCCGGGTGCTAGGTATCGCCTGGCGACGTGTGCCGCTTGACCATCCCCATGCAGTGGTTGGCGATGAAACCGAGTTGGTATTTGCCGGCTTTGCCGCCTTCCTGGATCCCCCAAAGGAAACGGCGGCCCGTGCGCTTGGCGATTTGGCCAAAAGCGGTGTGGCAGTAAAGATTGTCACCGGTGACAACGACCTGGTCACCCGTCACGTCTGTGCGCAGATCGGGCTGCCTGTGAGCAAGGTCCTGACCGGCGCCGAGATACAGAAGATGGACGACTTTGCCCTGCAGGCGGTGGTGGAGGAAGCGAACCTATTTTGCCGCGTCACCCCCGCACAGAAAAACCGCGTTATCCTGGCCCTCAAAGCACGCCAGCACGTCGTAGGTTTTCTCGGCGACGGCATCAACGACGCTCCCCCGCTCCATTCCGCAGATGTGGGGATCTCCGTGGACGGCGCGGTGGACGTGGCCAAGGATGCAGCGGACATGATCCTGCTCGAACGCGACCTCGATGTATTGTACGAAGGCATTCGAGAAGGGCGACGCACTTTCGGTAACGTATTGAAGTACATCATGATGGGCACCAGCTCCAATTTTGGGAACATGTTCAGCATGGCCGGTGCCACCCTGATCATCCCGTTTTTGCCCATGCTGCCGGTACAGATCCTGCTCAACAACTTCCTTTACGACCTCTCGGAGGTTCCGATCCCACTGGACAATGTGGATGAAAGCTATTTATCGCACCCTCACGAGTGGGATATGGCCTTCATTCGCAACTTCATGATGGTGATCGGCCCGATCAGTTCGCTCTTCGACTTCCTCACTTTTTATGTCATGTTGCACGTTTTCCATGCCGGTGAGGAAATGTTCCACACCGGCTGGTTCATCGAATCCATCGCCACCCAGGTTCTGGTAATATTCGTCATTCGTACCCGCTTTAATCCCTTGACCAGCCGTCCGCACCCTTTGCTGGCGGGAACCTCATTAGCCGTGGTCGCGGTGGCAGCCCTGCTGCCTTTGACCCCGATAGGCGCCACGCTGGGATTTGTGGCACTGCCGTTGGATTTCTTCGCGATACTTATGGCCATGGTCGTCGTGTACCTGATGGCGGTGGAAGTAGTGAAGAGATGGTTTTACCGACGCCTGGCGTAGTCGCCGGCATGAATCCTCGTAAGGCATGTTGCCTATCGTGAAAGGCTGCGCCCCGAAGGCGGGGCAATGCTGGCCGCCAGCAGGATGACGTCAGATATGACGGGTTGGAAACACATGGGCCCTCCTTTACAAGGCAATTTCAATCGGTAACATCGGGCCGCTCCATCTGGGGGCGCACGACCTGAGGCACCTCAGGCGAGACGATTTCTGGTCGTTCGATTTCGGGTCGTTCGATTTCAGGTGCTTCGATTTCAGACCGTCCGATTTCAGGACGGAGCTGAGGTTGCGGCAGTGCGGGCAAATCAAAGTCCATAGGGTTGACGCGGAAGGTGACGCTTTCCACCGCGACGACTCCCGGGGCTTTGACCTCCCCACTGATGGCGACCAGGCTGCCTGCCCGCATGTCCGCGGCGTCGCCGTTGCGGTAGATGGTCCGGGCATTCCGGTCCAGGGCCATGCCGTCGCTGGTCCAGCCGTTATCCCCGCGAGCCAGGTAACCCACCAGGGACACCCGGTTGCTGACGTCCTGCGCCGCCAGGGTGGCGGGGGTCACGCTCTCGACCTGGGGCCGCCCGTCGGCGTAGCTACCCCGGACCACCACGGACTGACCCACCCGGAGGGGCTGGAGCCGTGCCCCGTTCACCCGGAGCCGCGTTGCGCCGACTGCCAATGTGTCCTGACCCGGATCGAGCGCACTCACCTGGCCCCGAAGCAGCAATGGGACCCGGGCGGGCGCGGTATCCGCCGGATAGAGACGACAGATCGCCGTCGCCAGCCAATGGCCATTCCCCCGGTCCAGGCCGCTGACCGACACCACGTCACCGGCCTTCAAGGCCATGAAGGACAGGGGTTGATCCGAATCATGCACGGTGACGGGGGTCATTTTGCCCGCCTGGATGGTCTCGCCGAGAATGGTGAGTTGTCGCTTGGCCGCATCGACTTCCGTTACCTTGCCGATAACGGCATGCTCCACCCGTACCTCCTGGGCGATCGCCCGGCCGTCGGCGGCGGCCTGGACGGTGACGCGGTCCCCGAGATGCAGGTCTTCTGTCGTACCCACAGCGCCGTCGACGCTATAGCGGGTCTGGGGGGTCAGGACATATTCCTGACCGTTGACATAGATGCTGCCGAAGCGCTGGATCACCCCCAGGGCCGTGATTCCCGTCCCGCCGATGCCCCCTGGCTGGATGCCCGTGCCTCCGATGCCACCGGAATGGATGCCCGTGCCCCCGATGCCGCCGGGATGGATGCCCGTGCCCCCGATGCCATCCGGGGTGGCGCCCGATCCACCAACGCCGCCCGCCGGATCGGGAAGGGCCCATGCCCCCGGCATGGCCACTAGGCCCAGAACCAGGACCCACCGGCGCAGGGCCTTAGGCATGCTCCCCTTCCCCCGCTGCGGTGTCCTCTTCGTAATAATATACCCCCAACCGCAGCCGCCGTTGCGGCCCTTCGGGCGACTCGGCTGCGTTCAGCCGCTGATGGGCCTCCCGCAGTAGCCGTTCGCTCATCCGATAGATCTCCGGCCGCGCCTCCTCCAGCACCACCGCAGGCAGCGCATCGAAATACAGCGCCCGCTCCAGAAAGGACTCCCCCCCTTCCAGATTGTGTACCGCGCTGCGCAGGTGATCGCCGACGTTCTCCCCCAAAAAGGCTACCCGGTCTTCCGGCAGGGCAGAAATATAGGCATGGCGCAACAGACGCACTACCCCTTCCTTTTCCTCCGCCACCCCCACCCGGCCCAATTCGTCCAAAATGGCTCGCGGGCGCATGTCGGCCTTGACCCGGCGCGCCAGTCCCTCAAAGCTCGGAGACGCCTCGCTGCGCAGCGGCAACGATCGAGGCTGCCCCGCGGGGTCCGTATACTCCGCCATCGATATCCAGGCGGCCACCACCTGCGCCGCCATGTTGGCCCCGTGCCGCAACATCGGCCGCTCGCCGTGCTCCTCCAGCAGAAGCCGCAGCCGCTTGACCTCCTTGCGGTGGATCCCGGTCAGCAGGCTGACCCGGCTGTCCGTCAGCGGTCGCCCGTCGGTCTCCCCATAGTGTTTGCTCGCCTCCGCCACATACACCATCTTGAGTGCGTCCGCCAACGCCCCATAGGTCCACCCCTGTCCGATCAGATACCGGACCAATGGGCGCAGGATCGCCAACACCGCCGTTTTCAATACGCCATTCATGGCCTGCCTCGTGGCACCACATAGTTTTTCTATCCGCCTGCTGACCAATATAGCAGTTTGTGGGAAAATTTCCCAACCTTGTTGACTTTGGAAATTTTTACTGTTACAAAAAAGCCCCGCCCGGTCGGGAAAGGACCGCAAAGCACGCCATCCGAATTGCTCCAAAGTGGCTTTGCTATAGCGAACACCTGTAAAATGCGGCTTCGCCGAATTCCGACTAAGGAAGGGCGCATATCAGAAAGAGGGAAGCGAAATGAATGAGGATGCGGCGTTGCTGAACAAAGAGGTACCGGACTCGGGTGGGGATCTACCCGTGCGCTATGACCGGACAACCATTATTCTGCACTGGCTAACCGTGGTGCTGGTCGTCGTGCTCTTTGCCCTAGCCGAAATCTGGGATTTTCTCGAGCATGGGGCGCCGCTCCGGAAGGAATTCCAGTCCCTTCATATTTCACTAGGCATCCTGCTGACGGTGGTGCTCGTGATACGGTTAGGCTGGCGCACCACACGCGGCACGCGCATGCCGGCGGCGGCAAATTTGCAGGAAAGGCTGGCGAAAGGGATGCAACATACGCTCTATCTCCTGCTGGCGGTACAGGTAGCGCTGGGCTTTCTGCTACGCTGGGCACAGGCGGAATCCTTCACGTTCTTCGGGCTCTTCTCCCTGCAGTTTGCGACCGTCAAAAATCACGCCCTGGAACACACCGTTGGCAACTTCCACAATATCATTGCCTGGACCATCATCATCCTCGCGGGTCTGCATGCTGCAGCGGCACTGATGCACCACTACATCCTCAAGGATGACACGCTGGAGCGGATACTCCCGAGAAAAACCTGCCGTTAAGCCGCCCGCGCAAAGCGTTTTCCGGTCAATTCCACCGCGGACCGCCCTGGTGCAAACCAT
This sequence comes from Acidithiobacillus sp., assembly GCA_027351205.1. Taxonomy (GTDB): domain Bacteria; phylum Pseudomonadota; class Gammaproteobacteria; order Acidithiobacillales; family Acidithiobacillaceae; genus Acidithiobacillus. Next base: position 14,897 of record DAIEIW010000208.1, on the reverse strand, counting down.
GCGCCAATGCGCCGGGAGGACCGTGGCCAATCCTCCTCGTTCATGAGGGTTAGGCTACCGGGCAGATTGTAAAAACCGTGTAGCCTCGACGGCCGAGTAGTCTTGTGCAGCGTCCCTGATTCGATCTGCCAGGTCAGGCTCCGGGGAAAATTCAAATTGAAGTCATGGCCCGCTGCTTTGTGGCCTGAGCATCGAGCAGAGCCCTATCTGCCCGGCGCCGCATATCCCGTGCCGTGGCCGGGACCGCCCGCCGAGCGGCGGGGCCTGCTCACCTTCGTGATGGTGAGAGGCGGACCGACAGGGGTCGAGTTGGCAGGCGATATTGCCGAACTGGTGCGCCACAACATGGAGAACGATCTCCACCATTTTCACCTGACCAGTGAGAAGGAACTCATCGGGCAAAATATCGGTCCATGAATCTGGTTGCGGTATTCCCCCGGCGACCGTTGTTTCTACGATTCTACATTTTGGTGCATTTCAGGAGGACTACCATGAGAAACAAACCCCCTCACCCTCTATGGAAGCGTCAGGTGCTCACCCTCTCGAGTATCGCCGTCTTGAAGGCCGCAGTATGGCACCATCCGTACCCATGACTTCCCTGCCAGGGCATTAGACCCTGCAGGCACGCTGGGATCGACACCAGGCTCCTTCACCTTAGAAAAATAAGGAACGTCAATGACTACAGCCGCGCTTAGCCCATCCAACGAAAAGAACGCCCTGCTCAAGGTACCGAAAATCACCGCATATTTCTGGATTGCGAAACTTCTGACCACCGCCATGGGAGAAGCCACATCGGATTTTCTCGTTTTCCACACGAACCCCTATCTAGCCGTGGTAGGTTGTGGGTTGTTATTCCTGGTTGCTATCTGGCTGCAGATGCGAAGTAATCAATATATGGCACACTACTACTGGTTTGCCGTAATCATGGTGAGCGTCTTCGGCACGCAAATAGCGGACGTCACCCATGTCGTGCTGGGCGTTCCCTATGACATCTCGACATCCGTTTTTCTGGTTGCCTTGATCGGGATTCTGGGCACCTGGAAACTCAAAGAGAAAACCCTTTCCATTCACAGTGTGCATACACCTCGGCGAGAGGCATTCTATTGGGCGGCCATCGTAGCCACCTTTGCTCTGGGCACAGCCGCAGGTGACATGACAGCGTCGAGCCTGGATTTGGGCTACCTTGCATCGGGTTTACTATTTGTCATTTTGTTCGGCATCCCTATCGTCGCGTACTTCATGTTCGACCTTAACGAAATCGCCGCCTTCTGGATAGCCTATATCCTGACCAGACCGCTGGGGGCTTCTTTCGCGGATTGGACAGACAAGCCGATACGGTTCGGTGGCCTTGGTCTGGGCACGGGCCCGGTGAGCATATCGCTGACGCTGGTCATTTTGATGCTGCTCACCTTCCTGATGATTTCCAGAGTAGATGATCCCAACCGAGCGCAAAATATAGAGGTGCGCCGAGAAGCTACGTAAAGCAATCTTGCGGACTTTTACCCGAAACCGGGAGTATCTTCACCATCTCGAGGGTTCTCTCTTACAGAGAGGGCGCCTACATCCGTTTTCTGACTATCCTGTCCAAGTCGTCCAAATATCGGATGCTTCTACCCCTTTACCCACGCTCAAGGAGTTGCGGCCCCTGCTGGTGGCGACCATGAGTAGCTAGGCCACGGCATGTGGGGCCTGTTGCACCGCCTTACCACATCAGCGGCTCCGGTTGGCCTTACGCCCGGCCGGTCCACTATGGGTCCTTGAATTCGGGACGAGGTATTTATCCGGCTGCGGCTTTGAAATAGCGCTGGAACCACCCCAGGGCTAGGCGGGCCGCCGCTTCCAGCGTCCCTTGTTCCTCAAAGAGATGGGTGGCGCCAGGAATAATCGCCAACTCCTTCTCCGCCCGCAAGGCAGCGAGAGCCTGCTCATTCATGCCGATCACCACATCATCTAAGCCGCCAACGATAAGGAGGGTAGGCGCTTTTACCTGGGTGATGGCGGGGCCGGTGAGATCGGGTCGCCCGCCGCGGGAGACCACCGCAGCGATAGCGTCACCAAACTGGGCGGCCGCGCGCAAGGCTGCCGCAGCGCCGGTACTGGCGCCAAAATAACCCAAAGGCAGGCCCGCTGCCTCCGACTGTTGCTGTGTCCAACGGGTGGCTAACGCCAGGCGCGCACTCAGCAGGCCGATATCGAAGCGGGTGGCATATACCCGATCCTCCTCTTCGGTCAGCAGATCGAAGAGCAAGGTACCAATACCGCCATCACGCAGTACCTGCGCCACGTAATTGTTCCTGGGACTCAGGCGGCTGCTGCCGCTGCCGTGGGCGAAGAGCACCAGACCGAGGGCATTTTCGGGAACCACCCAGTTGCCTTCCAGGCTCACCCCTTCTACCGAAAGGTGAACAAACCGTTCTAGCCCTACCATGCCTCACCTCCCGTTGATCGATCGGCTCGCTCATTATAAAACCTGCCATAGCCAGTTGCGCTCAAAATCCGGATATCATCCAAAAACACCTGAGAAAAAGCCCCGAATTATGGTATGGCAGCGCGCTATATAGTGGACCTCTGGAAATGTGAGGTAGCCTGGCAATAGTAGACAGTCCCGTATCAAGCGGCCAGCCGTGTGAAGGACTGTGCGAACACAGCGGGGGCCAGATAGCCAATCCTGGAATGCAGGCGCTAGCGGTTGTAAAAAATCTCGATGTACTCTCGAATGGTGGATTCTGCCTGCGCACGCGTCTCAAAGCGTTGGTGGTGGACCATTTCATTTTTAAGGCTTCTCCAAAAGCTTATATGGATGCCTCCGTGTGTGCAAGCGAACTTTTGATCGTTGGCATTTGAGGTCGAGTTACAGCCTTATATCCGGCCTGTAGCGCAGATTACCTCTGCTGGCCTTGATGAAATCCGCTGGAAGGGTCCTCATCTCGACTGCGTCCTCAAAAGGACAATGCTTGGCGGTTTCATTTTTGAAGTGCAACACTGCCGTTTAACTCTCTGATCTTCCTGGCCATTACTTCATCGGGTTTGCAAAAACCAAGGATTTTCTGGGTCGATTAATCATCTCGTCAGCAACTTTAGTCAAATACTGCTGGGGGTATTGCGACAGATCCGTTCCTTTCGGGAAGTACTGGCGGAGCAGACCGTTGGTATTCTCATTGGTTGGGCGCTGCCAGGGACTGTGCGGGTCGGCAAAGTAGACCATCAGATGGGTGCGGTTTTCCAGTTCCTTATGCCGTGCCATCTCCCGACCCTGGTCATAGGTCAGGGTCTTCCTCAACGCCTTGGAAAGCGTGCGCAAGCGTCTGGAGAAGCCTTCCAGCACGGCCCCTGCGGAGGCATCGTCCACCTTTGGCCAGGATGACAAAATGGGTGCCGCGGTCCACCAAGGTGCCGATGGCGCTCCCATTGAATGCACCTTTTATGAGGACGCCTTCCCAGTGGCCGGGGGCCTCTCTGGACTGCGCCTCCTCCGGCCCCTCACGGATAGAGCGCATGTTTCGAATGCCACCACGGCGATCTTTGCCACGACTCCGGGGCCGACGCTTCTGGTGTCCCTGCCGCAGGGCATCGATCAGCATCTTCTTGAGCTCCCCGGCCGGGTGCGCGTAGATATGCTGGTAGATGGTCTCATGGCAGACCCGCTGACTAGAGTCGTCCGGATGTGCCACGCGGAGCCTCCCGGCAATCTGCTCTGGTGACCAGGTACGTTCCAGAATCAGCGCATGCACCTGCTCCGTCAAGGGGTTTCCAGGCAGTAGCTTGCACGGGCCACGCCTACGTTGCGTCTGGGCCCAATCCCGACCACAGACAGCATAGTAGCTATGCCTTGAACCACCACGGCAGCATTCTGGAACCTATGCAAACATGCTGGCCATCGCCATATTCCTCGTCACCCTGATCCTGGTCATCTGGCAGCCCAAAGGGCTGAGTATTGGCTGGAGCGCCATGGGTGGCGCCGTGCTGGCACTCGCCACTGGTGTCATTACCTGGAGCGATATTCCCATTGTCTGGCACATTGTCTGGGACGCCACCTTTACCTTCGTGGCACTGATCATTATCTCCCTGATTCTCGATGAGGCGGGTTTTTTTCATTGGGCGGCACTGCACGTGGCCCGCTGGGGCTGCGGTCGCGGGCGCCTGCTGTTTCCGCTGATTGTCCTGCTGGGTGCCGCCATCGCGGCGGTGTTCGCCAATGACGGTGCAGCGTTGCTCCTCACCCCGATCGTCATGGCCATTTTACTGCGTCTGGACTTCACGCCGGCGGCCACCTTTGCCTTCGTGATCGCCACGGGTTTCGTGGCCGATACCACCAGCCTGCCGCTGATGATTTCCCATCTGGTGAACATTGTCAGTGCCAATTATTTCAACATCAGCTTTGATCGTTATGCGATGGTGATGGTGCCGGTGGATATGGTCGCACTCGCGGCGACGCTGGCCGTGCTCTGGCTCTATTTCCGGCGTTCGGTACCCCAGTACCCGACCCGTGATCTGCCCGAGCCCATGTCGGTCATCCAGGATCACCTGGTTTTCCGCGCCAGTTTTCCGGTGCTGATCCTACTTGCGCCTGACGGATATCCAGCGCGATCACACGTTGAAAAATTGGTTTCAGTTCCATCGGATTTCCTCTCGCTCTATACTCAAAATCTGGGAGGCCGCGGGTGCCGAAGCCGAATCAACCAGCCTGCAGCAAGCCACAGACGGTCCTTTTAATGTGCGCTCTCATGGAGGCAATCCGGGGTTCGAGTCGACCCGACGGGTCACGTTAGATACGGGGTCAAGTCACCAAAAACTTGCGCGATCTCAACCCGTCACCACCCACTCCCATTTTCTTTCATTCTCTGGGGTGGAACGAGTCGCAATGTACGTTAGAGACTTTAGAGACGTTTTATCTGAAATATAGGAGATTTTCAAATGCCTGAAACACAAGTTGCTGATCTTGTTATAGTCCTTATCGCGGGGCCAGAGAATCCCAAGCGATTGCCATCGGCTTTTTTTCTCGCCGCTACGGCAGCAGCTGCGGAGCAGAATGTGATTATGTACTTTACAGGCCCGGCTACGGAGTTGCTGGGCAAGGGCAAAGCTGAGTCCATCTTTCCAATGCCAGGCGGGAAGAGCGTGGCGGACTTCATGAAGTTGGCTGAAGATAACGGTGTGCGCATTATCGGCTGCTTGCAATCTCTGGAGCTCAACGGCATGACGGCCGATGATCTGAGCAAGCCCATTCCGCTTCTCACCCCCAGCGCAGCGTTACCTTCTTTAGTCGCGGCTGGCCGCGTTCTTACTTGGTAAACCGAAGCGCCCAACCTTTAGGTGATAGGTCTTTTTGTATATAGGGTTAAAGATACTCGCGTCCTGGCCTACTGCTGCCGGGCTCGCGGGCTACAATCTTCGCCATATCCCGAATCCTGCTTATTCATTGACGCATGAGTGCATAAACAGCGGCACGTCTGCTTCCAGTCTCCAGGAGACTAGGGCCGTGGCCAGGGCGACGACGGCTCCTCCAATAGGGGGTCCAGCCGATGCTAAATCCTTTGGGTTGCCAGTTGGCCAAAATCAAGGTACCGAGAAAAATGACGACAGTCAGCGTAAGGGAACCGGCCCGGAGCGGAAACTCTAGTTATCCTCTTGACGGGAGGCGACCAATTGTCAATACTACAAAAGGCATTCGTGGGTAATGGTATGGAATCTCTTCAAGACCCTGAAAAAATCGTGGTTCGCTTGGAATCGCTGGCTTCCCCAGTGCGTCTGGAGGTTTTTCGCCTGCTGGTGGAGCAGGAACCCAAAGGTCTGGTCTCGGGAGAGATTGCCGAACATCTAGGTCAACCTCATAACGGCATTTCCTTCCACCTGAAGAATCTCCAGCATGCCGGACTGATAACCGTACAGCGCGAGGGCCGCTATCAGCGCTACCGTGCGGCAATGCCCGTAGTGCGTGCGTTGGTAGCCTATCTCACGGAAAACTGCTGTCGTGGCACCCAAAGTTGCGCACTACCGGATGGTTTCCTCACCTCTGCCAGCCAAAGAAACGCTTCATGAAAACGCCAGAAATCCTTTTCCTCTGTACCGGCAATTCCTGCCGTTCCATTCTCGCTGAAGTCACCCTCAATGCGCTGGCTGGTGCGGCACTCCATGCCAGCAGTGCCGGAAGCCATCCTGCTGGTTATGTCCATCCTCGTTCCGTCCGTTTGCTCCAGCGTGAAGGTTTTCCTACGGAAGGTTTGAGCAGTAAATCCTGGGATGATCTGAAAATCACTCCCGATATCGTCATTACCGTTTGCGCCAGCGCTGCCGGGGAAACCTGTCCGGTTTATCTCGGCTCAGCGATACGCGCCCATTGGGGCGTCGAGGATCCAGCCAAGGCTACCGGTACAGAAGCACAGATCGAGGCGGCTTTCGATACGGCCTACCAAATCCTGCGTTACCGTATAGAAGCGATACTGCATCTGCCCGTGGCGGAACTGCTGGAAAAAGATCCTGCAAGACTACGTCAGGAATTGGCACGCATCGGCCTTCTGGAGCCCTGAATCGTGAATACGACCAAGCAAAACATGGAAATCGTTCCCGGCCCGCAAGAATTTCACCTCAGCATCCGCGTTGCGGACCTCGCAGAGAGTTCGGTTTTCTATGAGCGTTTTCTGGGTGTCGCGCCCAAACAGCAAACGGCCCGCTTCAGCACATTCATTGCTCCTCACTTGTGTCTGAACCTCGTCCTGTTGGTCAATGACCGGGGCGAAACACTGGACACCTACAGTCTGTATCACCTGGGGCTTGGTGTTCGAGACCGTGCGGCGGTCATCGAAAGCTACCATCGCGCCTGTGCCGCTGGCGCCGAAGTCGTCAAGCCGCCGCGCACCACCTGGCGTGGTACTCCACTCCATGAACTCTGGCTGCGTGACCCTACCGGCTATAATTTGGAGATCTATGCCCGCCTTACGGCAGCGGAGCTTGCCGAAATGCCCACAGATATGGAACCTTGGTACCTGGTGCCGGAGACCGCCCCAGAAAGTTCACAGATTCAGCCGTGCGGATGATTCAGTACAGAGTGGCCACACCGGTACACATCCATCAGAGGCAGTTATGACTATTGCGCCCTGTTATCTGCTTCCTCACCTGCCTGAGCCGCTGACTGGCTTGGCCGATTTCGCTCTTGATCTGCGTTGTTCTTGGAACCATGCAGCCGATGCACTGTGGCGACAGATGTCCCCGGAACTTTGGGAGAATACACGCAATCCCTGGCTGATTCTGCAGGATGTTTCTGAGGAAACCCTCCAGCGGCTTGCGGAAGACCCTCACTTTGTTGCGACCCTTCAAGAAAACATCCAGCATCATCAGGAACGACTCGGAAGGGCCACCTGGTTCGCCGAAAATTATCCTCAACCCCCTTTCCACCAAATTGCTTATTTCAGCATGGAGTTCGGTCTGTCCGAGTCCCTGCCCATCTACTCGGGCGGCCTTGGCATTCTTGCCGGCGACTGCCTGAAAACCGCCAGTGATCTGGGGGTTCCTCTGGTCGGTATCGGCATCCTCTGGCAACATGGCTATTTTCGCCAAGCGCTGGATGACTGCGGCCGCCAGTCTGAGCTCTATCCTCACAATGATCCCACCCAACTGCCGGTGATACCCGTGCGCACGGCTGAAGGAGAATGGTTGCGTCTGGAGCTTCCCTTTCCCGGGCGCAAGATCTTTCTGCGCGCATGGCAGGCCAAAATAGGGCGCATCCCACTCTATCTCCTGGACAGCAACGATCCCCTTAACATCCCCGCCGACCGCGGCATCACCGCCGAGCTTTACGGCGGGGGACCGGAAACCCGTCTACAGCAGGAAATCTGTCTCGGCATCGGCGGCTGGATGCTCTTGCGGAGGTTGGGCATTCAGCCGGAGATCTGCCACCTCAACGAAGGTCATGCCGCCTTCGCTATCCTTGCCCGTGCTTATAGTCATACGCACGATCATGGCACCGACTTTTCCTGTGCGCTGACGGCTACCCGCGCAGGCAATGTCTTTACTACCCATACCCCCGTATCCGCCGGTTTTGACCGATTTTCTCCGGAACTGCTGGGTCGCTATATCGCCTGGGCGCCGGAACATTTCGGAGCCGACACCGACATGATCCTCGCTCTCGGCCGGGAAAATCTCGAAGATTCCGGGGAATCCTTCAATATGGCCTGGCTCGCCATTCACGGTAGCATCATCGTCAACGGCGTCAGCCGCCTGCATGGTAGCGTCAGTCGTCGCCTGTTTCAGCCCCTGTTTCCACGCTGGCCCGAGGACGAAGTGCCGGTCACCCATGTCACCAATGGCGTTCACATGCCCTCCTGGGATTCCGCGCAAGCCGATCGCCTCTGGACGGAGCGCTGCGGCAAAGGGCGCTGGACGGGCAATCTGCAGGATATCGAAACCGATTTTCGAGCCGCTTCCGATCAGGAACTCTGGCAGATGCTGAATGATGCCCGCCAGCAGTTGGTTCACTTCGCGCGGGAACGCCTGCAGCAGCAACTGGCGGCCACCCACGTTTCGGGAGACGCCTGCGAACGGGCAAAGGTCGCGCTTGATCCCAACACGTTGACCATGGGTTTTGCACGCCGCTTCACGGCCTACAAACGCCCTAACCTGCTGTTGAGTGATCCGGACCGGCTCTACCGCCTACTGACCCAGCCTCACTACCCGGTGCAACTGATTATCGCGGGTAAGGCCCATCCCCAGGATGGCGCCGGCAAGGCCATGATTCAGCAGTGGACGCAATTCCTGAAGCAACACCCGGAGTTGGAGAGTCGACTGGTCTTCATCGCGGACTACGACATGCTGGTCGCCGGGCAGCTTGTCCAGGGGGTAGATCTGTGGATCAACACCCCGCGCCGCCCCTGGGAAGCCTGCGGGACCAGCGGCATGAAAGTCCTCGTCAACGGCGGCCTGAATCTCTCCGAACTGGACGGCTGGTGGGCCGAGGCCTATGCGTCGGAGCTGGGATGGGCCCTGGGCGATCGCAACGAACATGACGCGAGCCCCGACTGGGATCGGCAGGAAGCGGAGTCGCTTTACCGTCTTTTAGAGGAGGAAGTCATTCCGCTATTTTATCATCAACGCGACACCAACGGCTGTCCTTGTGGCTGGGTCGCCAAAGTACGCGAAAGCATGAGTCGGCTCACTCCGCAGTTCAGCAGCAATCGCATGCTGTAGGACTATGTGACCACCCTCTATGTGCCCGCCGGCCAACTGCTTGCCGCCCGCCAGGACCGCGCTGTCCCCGAAGACATTTGTCGATGGCAGAAAGATATCGCCAGTCATTGGAACGGCCTCCATTTCGGCGAACTGACAGTGCGGTCTGAAGGAGACGTGCATCATTTTGGGATCCCCGTATATCTGGATGACCTGAATGCAGACTCCATCGCCGTACAACTCTACGCGAATGGCTGGGACGGGCACGACCCCATGGTGGTTCCCATGATCCGGGGCAATGCCCTGAGCGGGGGGATCAACAGCTACCATTATGGGTGTGACATTCCCGCCGATCATCCTGCAGAAGCCTTCACGCCGCGTATCGTGCCACAGCACAAAGCTGGCCTGGTACCTTTGGAAAGCCATAGCATTCTTTGGTACCGGTAATGGGTGCGCACTCATGGGGCGCGGAAGGTTGGGGCGTTCAGGATATATTCCTGGATAAGATAATGGCAGACCCGAAAGATTTCCCCTGAAGCCAGGGGCTGGACGGTCTTGCCGGATGTACGGTTAGATATATAAGATAATATAAGGGTATTAATATATAATTAAAAAAGGAGTTGTCATGGGTCTGCCGTCTTCCACAAAGCATCAGAACGACCACAACCTTCCCGATGTTCTCCGGGGAACCGTTTTCGCCGCCATCCCCCAGCGTGACCATGTCGCCCTGGATTTCACCACACACGCTGGAAGTCATCTGGAACTCCACATTCCCCGATCCCTTTTCGATGCGCTCTGTGCCCGTCTGGGCAATGCCTACAAGGCCGGATGCTGGGTTGCCGCGCGCTGCGGCGAAGTAGATACCCTTTCCCGGCAGTCCATGGAACGCTATGTGAACATGATGACGTGCGACAAGCTCAGCCTGGAGCGCGGGTCGAGCCGGGTTCTGCGAATTACGGTATCGTCCATCACGGCGCCTGAGCCCAGCGCAAAGGATTGACCATGTTGACGGAGGATGGCGAACCGGATGTTCCGGACTTTCTTGAAGAAGTGGCCGGATTGGCAGCGGACGAAGTCTGCCTCTGGCCCGAAACGCCGGGAATCGAAACGATAGCGGAGCCACCCCGGGAAGCTGGGGTCCCCGATAATTTCGACGCCACAAGTCTCTATCTGCAGGAAATCGGCCACAATCCCCTGCTCACTGCCGAGGAGGAAGTCTCCCTGGGACTTAAAGTACAACAGGGCGATCCCACGGCACGTAATCGTCTGGTCGAATGCAACCTCCGTCTCGTGGTCCGCATTGCGCGCCGCTACCAGCAGTGGCACACCCTTCCGCTCATTGACCTCATTGAAGAGGGCAATCTCGGATTGATCCGCGCCGCGGAGCTTTTTGATCCGGCGCGGAGATTCCGTTTCTCCACCTACGCTACCTGGTGGATTCGCGAGAGTATTGAGCGCGCCATCATGAACCAGTCGCGGGTGGTGCGTTTGCCTATCCATATCATCAAAAATCTGAGCGCGGTGCTACGCAGTTCCCGGCAGCTCGCACAAACGCGGACCGACGAACCTCGCGTAGAGGAAGTGGCGCAGGCCATGGGAAAGTCCGTCGCCTATGTCGAGGACTGTCTGCGGCAGGACCGCCATGCGGTCAGTCTGGACGCGCCCTCCCGACGGGAGGGCAGCCCGTCTTTGGCCCAGACGCTGGCGGACACGGATCAGCCGGGCCTGGAGGCGTCTCTGGAGGAGGAGGAACTGCAGAGGCATATCCATCGGGCGCTCCTGCGTCTGGACATGCGATATCGCACGATCCTGATCCGCCGTTTCGGCATGGACGGGCAGGACGAGTTGTCATTTTCCGCTATCGGCAAAGAGTTGGGCGTAAGCCGTGAACGGGTCAGGCAGCTGTTAGAAGAGGCATTGGGCCTGTTGCGCCAACATGCCGAGGTACAGTAGATCATTCTGGAGGATTTTTATGCAAACCATCGACGCGTCTGTCATGAGCAGGTTGCGCACCCAAGCCCAAGACTTTCAGCGCACCCAGCCTTATCCATGGATCCGCATCGCAGATTTTCTTTATCCGGAAAAATTTGACCAACTCTGCAAGGATCTTCCCGACCCCGTCCTTTTTGGAGTCGCAAATGGGCTATCAAAGGGCGCACAGGCAACAAAGTCATGATCGCCTTGCGCTTCAGTACCGTCCGGCACTGGAGAAGATACTGGCCTCGGGCTGGAACCATTTTGTCCATGAATTGCAGAGTGATACCTATAAATTCTTCTGGCGGGAGATGCTGGGTTTGAGCCCCAGGACGCCCGTCATTCTCACCATGCACTGGCATTACGCCCCACCTGGCGCTTCCGTTTCGCCACATACCGACGCCCGGCGCAAGATCGGTTCTCATATCTTCTATTTCAATACGCCAAAGGACTGGGATGAGGCTTGGGGTGGGCAGACCCTGGTGCTGGACGATGGCGGCAAATGGCCGCGTCACTCGGCCCCGGACTATGCGGACTTGCGTGAGGTCGGCGCCTCGCAGGTGCTGGGTAATCGCAGCTTTCTCTTCGCCCAGACCGATCACTCCTGGCATGCCGTCAAGGCGGTTCAATGTCCACCGGGCCATTTGCGCAAGGTTTTTATCGTGGTGGCCAACCGCCTCACCCCGCAGGTGATCTGGCGGCGCATCCGGGGTAAAGACGCCGACGGCTATCGGCTCGCGGGCTGAATCCGGGGAAAACAGATTCCGATACAAGCCTATAAAATGTCTACTGGGAGGGTTTATGCATCACACGTTCTTTTCTGTCCGTTTTCGGGGGCTGCGGATTCTCTGCGCGTTCATTTTATCTTTTGCGGCACCTTCGGCCTGGGCCGTTACCCTGATGCCCGGCGGCGCACCGTATCTCAGCGCGGGCGTGGGCGTTTTCAATCTGGTCGGTGCGGTGGATGATGGTGGCTATAACCATACCCCGGCCGAGTTCGATGCGGAGTATCAATCCGGATACAGGCTCTATGGTATCGGGTATGTCCTGGGGCTGCTCGCCAACACCGACGGTGGCGTCGATGGTTACGGAGGTCTTTATGCCGACATCGCATTGACGCCGCGCTGGATACTTACACCGGAAGCGGCCGTTAGCGGCTATAGTCAGGGTAACAGTAAAGATATGGGCAGCACGTTTCTCTTCCGGCTGGAACTGGGACTGGCCTACCAGATGGATAATGGTGGACGATTGGGTCTGAAAATAGCGCATTTATCCAATGCGGATATCTACCCGCTGAATCCGGGAGAAAACGAGCTCCTGGTTACCTATTCGTTTCCCCTGCGTTGATTCCGCACGTATTCGTGCAAAGGGTGTCATCATGAACAGAACCTATATTGCAAAACTGTATCGTCTCAGAGTGCTGAACAGTATCCTGAGCACATTCGCCTTGCTCCTGTGGAGTACGGTGGTCTGGGCCGTAGCACCGGATACGCCCACCGCCATCGTCCAGAGCATAACCCAAGAGGTCATTCACGTATTGCAGGGGCATGAGGGACAATCCTTTACGCCCGCCGTCCAAAACCACATCGCGGACGTTGTGCTGCCCCATATCGATTTCATGACCATGTCGCGCTTCGTCATGAGTCAATACTGGAGCCAGATGACGCCGACACAGCAGGACGAGTTCGTCCGGCTTTTCAAGGATCAACTGGTCCACACGTACATGATTGCATTCAGTCACTACTCTGGACAGACGGTACGGATCCTCAGCAGCCGCCAGATATATCAAAATCCTGATGTCGTGCAGGTGAACACGATGATTCTCCAAACGAACGGACTGGCGAACATTCCGGTCACCTATGCGTTCATCCAGGAAAATTCTGGCTGGAAGATTTACGATGTATTTATCGACGGGGTCTGCATGAATCTGAGTTACCGGGATACTTACGGGCAAACCGTGGCCCGTGAGGGGATCGCCAATTTTCTCAAAGATATGAGCAAAAAGGAGCAGTCCTGGAATAACGGCCAGTGATTGGGGCAGGCTACGGGCCGCAGCCAAAAAAGGACGCCGTAAGCACCGCGCCGACCCGGACCAACAAAGGCACTGGATATGACCGATTCAGAAAACAATCATCTGCTTTACAAATGACAGGATTCGCCATGCGTTCAACCCATCGTGTTCAACTATGGGGCCTGCTGCTGATTGGCCTGGCCACAGCTTCCACACCCGCCTGGGCGGAAAACCTTATGGAGGCCTACCAGCAGGCCTACCAGACCGATCCGGTGCTCGCCCAGGCCCGTGCCGATCTCCGCGCAGAGATGCAGGACACACCGCTGGCCCGTTCCGCCCTCCTGCCACACCTCGGAGCAGGTGCCGGAGCTGGGTTTAATACCGCCAGCATTACGGGGTTCGGGGCAGCCCCCATAAATCGTGCTTACATGTCAGATAGTTACAGCGTCAATATCAACCAGTCCGTCTTCAACGGACAGGCATGGACCGCGCTGAAACAGGCCGGCACCAAAATCCAGGCCAGCGCCGCCGCGCTGACCTATACCGAACAGCAACTGGCTTTGCAGGTGGCGCAGGCTTACTTCGGCGTACTGGAGGCGCAGGCACAACTGCGGGTCGCCAGAAAACAGAAAAATCTGCTGGAAAGCATTTACCAGCAGACAAAGACCACGCTAAAAGTGGGTACCGGCGACATCATTGCCGTGCGTGAGGCACAAGCCCGTGTCGATGCCGCCGAGGCGGATCTTATCAAAGCTCATAACACAGTGGCCGTTGATCAACACACTTTGCAGCGACTCACCCATCATCCTGTGGGCATGCTGGATGATCTCGGCCATTACCAAGCCATGGGTCCCGAGCCTGATGACATGAGCACCTGGGTGCAAGATGCTGTCATCGATCAGCCTCTGATGCGTCAGGCGGAAGCGCAGCTGCATACGGCGCAGGAGCAGGTGCAATACAACCAACGGGCGCGCTGGCCGGTAGTCAATCTACAGGGGATAGCCCAACACACCTTGGGCAGCATGTTGCCAGGGATGGTCGAAAATCAGGCGGGGGTGAGTCTCAACCTCTCCGTACCGCTCTATCAGGGTGGTCACACTTCCGCCTCGGTGCAACAGGCGCAGGCGCAGACCGTAGCCAGCGTCGATCACGTCGCCAATGTCCGCGATGAAGTCACCCTCAACACCCAGACCGCCTTTCTCAATCTCAAGGATAGCGTAGCCGAACTTCACGCCGCCAAAGCCACCCTGGCTTCCGCCAAAATTTCCCTGGAAGGTACGCGCAAAGGCTATGAGGTAGGTACCCGCTCCATCATCGACCTGCTGCAAACCGCCACAGACTATATCCGTGCCGAACAGGATTATAATGTGGCCTTTTACAATCAGGTGGTCGCGCGAGTACAACTAAAAGCGGCGTCAGGGCAGATCGGCATGGGGGATCTGGAATCCATCAATGCGCTGTTAAGACGGAACGAAGCGTCCTAACATGGCGCGCGTTACCATCGGAGAGTAGATATGGCCATTTCCAAGAATAAACGTGTGCTGGCAGTGATACTAGTCGTACTCGGTATCATTGGCGCGGCCGCCTATTATTTTCTGAGCCGCAATCACGTCCCGGAAAAAACCGTCACCATTTACGGCAATATCGACATCCGCCAGGTACAGGCGGCCTTTGACGACAATGGCCGGCTTCTCGATCTCCGGGTGCAGGAGGGCGACCGGGTAAAAAAGGGACAATTGCTGGCCGAACTGGA
>DAIEIW010000159.1:0-9314 GCA_027351205.1 Acidithiobacillus sp. | reverse complement strand
GTACTGCTCATACTGCGGAATGGCGATGGCCGCCAGAATGCCGATGATGGCGATGACGATCATCAGTTCGATGAGGGTGAAACCGGCTTCGGCGCTGGCCTGCGCCTTCTTGACAAGCATGCTCATGATCCTGCTCCTTGTGTTTCGAAGAAAAGCGTCGCACCCCTGGGTGCGCACGCCATCAGCGAAGCATAAGGTGTGCCATGGCACGTTACATTGTTTGCCACGCTCGTCGCAATACTTTGTAACGATTCATAAAATATATTCACATCCGGAGCGTTTCCGACACCCATGCGCGCTTTCCGCGGGGCTAGTTCCCCAGGCTTTCCGTCGATGTCGCCGTCATGACGACGACATGCCCTGGATGTCCAGCCATTCACGAAGACATGACGATTCGCCGTCGCCGTAAAGACGGCGACATGCGCATTTTCATTCGATTCACGGCAATGCGGCGGACGGCCTTGTATTCGAGGGCGCGTATTCGAGTACGGGACATTCTCGAACTCTTGGCGGCAGGAGCGACGACCACGGAGATTCCGGAAGATTACCCTACCTGGAACCCGAAGAGATCGCCGCGAGTCTCCATTACGCTGCGCAGCAAGCGGACCACCCTATTCTGTATGTGGCCCGATGCAGTTTTTAGTGGATGCGCAGCTACCACCTGCTCTGACGCGATGGATCAGTGCGCAAGGTTATCCAGCCTGCCATGTTGCCGACATAGGTATGGCCAGTGCTCATGATCCGGAAATATGGGATCGTGCATATAATGTACGCAACCCGACCAAGTTTGATCCGGTCGACATCGGCGCGCGTCGACGTAGCCAGCTTCGACCTTAAAAAATGTGCGGAAAACATTGCCGTAACGCGCTAATATACGGGAACATAATTTTGTCAAGCGTCACGCCGGAAGGTTTGCTCAGCACGGCGTGACGCGCATTGGAGGACGTGATGCCCCCCCTGGATAACCCCGCGATCCGCACCCCCACCGCCGCGATGCTGGCGGGCGTGACGACCCGTTCCATCCTGAGATGGATAGAAGACGGCACCATGACCGGAGAACAATGCGCGGGTCGGCGCGGGGCAACGGACGTCGTCTGGAAGGTGGCCCTGGACAGCCTGAAGGGGCGAATCCCCCTGACGCTGGACGAGCAGATCGTCCAGTACATCATTCATGCCGACGAGGGCGACCCTGCGGCGAAAAACGCCCTGGGCCTGAGCTTCTACGCCGCCGGACAATATCCCATCGCCGCGGGGTGGTTTGAGGCGGCGGCCCGGCAGGGGCATGTGGACGCCATGGACTGGCTGGGCAACTGTTACCTCAAGGGACAGGGCGTCACCCGGGACAAGGCACTCGGCTTGAAGTGGCTCTCGGAGGCCGCCGCCCACGGCCACTCCATCGCCCGGCACCGGGTAGATGCGCTACTGCCGGGGTGAGCGGGCGAACGGGGCAGGAGACCTGCGCGTGCAGCCAATCCGGGATGACGCCTGGCGGAATTGGGGATGCGGTTGCAGGGCGCCCCGATCAGACCTATAGTGCAATTCACATATGGTTCTCTGATTTACGGAGGAGCAGAACCGTGAAAATCATCAAAAACATGAACGTCACCGAGCGCTGGCTGCGTATTTACTTCGGCGCCATCATTTTTCTGGTCTATTTCGTCAATCCCTTCCCTTACAAGGAATGGACCTTTTCCGGATTGCTCCTCGTCGCCACCGGCGTGATCGGCTACTGCCCCGTGTATTCCCTGCTCAAAAGGCCCAAAGCCGCACCGGCGCCAGACTCCCTAGCCGATCGCTGAGCGCACGGCGGTACGGCGGGCCATATCCTCGGCCCGCGGGCTTCTTCATGAGGCTCGATACTGCAAATGCGCTTCACGCCGCGTCGACGCCGGGCGGGCGCCGCGCCGCAAACGGCGCCCGCAGCGCGTCCTGTACAGACCCCGCCGCAACGATTTATCATCTGCCCTTAATTTTTCATAAAATCACTGACAATGGCACTCATCGTACAGAAATTCGGCGGTACCTCCGTGGGCAGCGTGGAACGCATCCGGGCCGTCGCGGAACGGGTCACGGCCAGCCATCGCGCCGGTCATCAGGTGGTGGTGGTGGTTTCCGCCATGTCGGGCGAGACGGACCGCCTCCTGCAACTGGCGCGCGCCCTGGCCGACGCCCCGGCGGAACGCGAACTGGACACCCTGCTCAGCACCGGCGAGCAGGTGACCATTGCGCTGCTGAGCATGGCGCTGGAGGGCATCGGTCAACCCGCCATTTCGTTCACCGGCGGGCAGGTCGCCATCATGACCGATTCGGCCCATAACCGGGCGCGCATCGAGCACATCGACGATCACAAGATCCGCGCGGCGCTGGATGCCGGCAGGATTGTGGTCGTCGCGGGCTTCCAGGGGGTCGATCCCCATGGCAATATCACCACCCTGGGTCGCGGCGGTTCCGATACCACCGCCGTGGCCCTGGCGGCCGCCCTGCATGCCGATGAATGCGAGATCTTCACCGATGTGGACGGCATTTACACCACCGACCCGCGGGTGGAATCCCGGGCGCGCCGTCTGGATCGCATCACCTTTGAAGAAATGCTGGAAATGGCCAGCCTCGGTGCCAAGGTCCTGCAAACCCGCTCCGTCGAATTCGCCATGAAGTACCATGTTCCCGTGCGGGTCTTGTCGTCTTTTCAGGATGGTCCCGGCACCCTGGTCACCAATGAGGAAAATTCTGTGGAAGCTCCCCGCGTCTCCGGCATCGCCTTCTCCCGCAATGAAGCCAAGATCACCGTGGTCGGCGTGCCCGACCATCCGGGTATCGCCTCCGCCATTCTGGGTCCGATTTCCGCGGCCAATATCAATGTGGACGTGATCCTCCAGAACGTCTCGGAGGCGGGCAAAACCGACTTCACCTTCACGGTGGACCGCAATGATTTCGCCAAGGCCCGCGACATTCTCCAGGGCGTGGCGCAGGCACTCGGCGCCGAGGACGTGCGGGGCGACACCCATATCGTCAAGGTTTCCGTGGTGGGCGTCGGGATGCGCTCCCATGCCGGCATCGCCGCCACCATGTTTGAAACCCTGGCGCGGGAAAACATCAACATCCAGATGATTTCCACCTCCGAGATCAAGATTTCCGTCGTCATCGAAGAAAAATATCTGGAACTGGCGGTGCGGGCGCTGCACGCGGCTTTCGCCCTGGACGGGGAGGCACCAGCCTGATGCCGCTCATGTCCACTTACGCCCGGTTACCGGTCGCTTTTGCAAGGGGTGAGGGCGTCTGGCTCTATGATACCGAGGGGCGCCGTTATCTGGACGCCCTGGCAGGAATCGCCGTCTGTGGCCTGGGGCACAGCCATCCGGCGGTCACCCGCGCCCTGCAGACCCAGGCCGGGCAACTGCTGCACACTTCCAATCTCTACCGTATTCCGGCGCAGGAAAAGCTGTCCGACACCCTCTGCGCCGTCAGCGGCATGGATGCGGCCTTTTTCTGCAACAGCGGCGCGGAGGCCAACGAGGCGGCCATCAAAATCGCCCGCCTCCATGGGCATGGCAAGGGCATCGCCGAACCGCAGATTCTGGTGTTCAGCAACGCTTTTCATGGCCGCACCCTGGCGACCCTCACGGCCACCGGCAATTTCCGCATCCAGGAAGGTTTCAGCCCCCTGCTGCCGGGTTTCGTGCGCGCCCCCTATGGCGATCTCCCCGCCGTCCGCGCGCTGGTGCAAGCCAACCCCGGCATATGCGCCATTCTCGCCGAACCCCTTCAGGGCGAAGGCGGGGTGCGCCCGGCACCGGAAGGCTTCCTGACCGGGCTGAGGGAGGTCTGCGACGCGCACGGTCTGCTCCTGATGCTGGACGAGGTGCAGACCGGCATCGGCCGTACCGGGGCCTTCTTCGCCTACCAGCAGATTCCTGGCCTGCGCCCCGACGTGCTCAGTCTGGCCAAGGGGCTGGGCAACGGCGTCCCCATCGGCGCCATGCTGGCCGGCCAATCGACGGCCGCGCTCTTCGGGCCGGGCAAACACGGCACCACCTTCGGCGGTGGGCCGCTGGTCTGCGCCGCCGCCCAGGCGGTGCTCGACACCATGCAGCAAGAGGCCATCCCCGCCCACGCCGGGCGGATGGGCGCCCTGCTCCGGCAGCGCCTGCAGAAGCGCCTTGGCGGGCACCCCGAGGTGCTGGAGGTGCGCGGCATGGGTCTGATGGTGGGCATCGAACTGGCCCACAAACCCGAGCGTCTGGTGGAACGCGCCCTGGAGGCCGGCCTGCTCATCAACGTCACGGCTGAAAAAGTCATTCGTCTGCTGCCCCCGCTGATTCTGCAAGAGGCAGAAATCGATCTTCTCGTCGCTGGTCTGGCCAGCCTTCTGGAATCCGCATCATGAACGTCCGTCACTTTCTGCGCCTCTCCGACCTCAGCCCAGCCGAACTGCGGGCGCTCCTGCAACGTGCCATCGCCCTGAAGAAAATCCAGCGGGACGGCGAACGTTACGCCCCTTGCGCGGGCCGGACCCTGGCGATGATCTTCGAGAAATCCTCCACCCGCACCCGGGTATCCTTCGAGACGGGTATGGCCCAATTGGGCGGCCACGCCCTTTTCCTCTCGCCGCGGGATACCCAACTGGGGCGCGGCGAGAGCGTCGAGGACACCGCCAGGGTCATCTCCCGCATGGTCGACATGGTGATGATCCGCACCTTCGGTCACGACAACCTCCTCCGCTTCGCCGCCGCTTCGCGGGTGCCGGTGATCAACGGTCTCTCCGACGACCATCACCCCTGTCAGCTCCTGGCCGACCTGATGACGGCGACGGAACACTGGGGTGACCTGCGCGGCAGGACCGTGGCCTATATCGGCGACGGCAGCAATAATATGGCCCACTCCTGGATGGAAGCCGCGCAGATTTGCGGCTTTCAAATGCGCATCGGCAGCCCGGCGGGGTATGTGCCCAGCGCCGGAATGTTGCAGAGCGGCGGCGATCAGGTCACGGTCCTGCACGATGCGGTGGCCGCGGTGCGCGGGGCGGACCTGATCGTCACCGACGTCTGGACCAGCATGGGCCAGGAAGAAGAGGCGGCCGCACGCAAGGCGATTCTCGCTCCCTTCCAGGTCAACGCCACGCTCATGGCCGCCGCCGCGCCGGACGCCTTGTTCATGCACTGCCTTCCCGCCCACCGTGGCGAGGAGGTCAGCGCCGAAGTCATCGACGGACCCCGATCCGTCGTCTGGGAAGAGGCGGAAAACCGCCTGCACGCCCAGAAAGCCCTGATGGAATTTTTATTTCGCATCGGCCCCGTGGCCGCACTGCAAGGAGATTGACGCATGGTCAAGAAAGTCGTTCTCGCCTATTCCGGTGGTCTGGATACCTCGGTCATCCTCAAGTGGCTGCAGGACCAGTACCAGTGCGACGTGGTCACCTTCACCGCCGACATCGGTCAGGGCGAAGAACTGGAACCGGCGCGCGCCAAGGCCGAGAAGCTCGGCGCCAGGGAAATCTTCATCGACGACCTGCGCCAGGAATTCGTCCGGGATTACGTGTTCCCCATGTTCCGCGCCAACACCCTCTACGAGGGCGAGTACCTGCTGGGCACCTCCATCGCCCGGCCCCTCATCGCCAAGCGCATGGTGGAAATCGCCGCCGACGTGGGTGCCGATGCCGTCGCCCATGGGGCCACCGGCAAAGGCAACGATCAGGTACGTTTCGAGCTGGGGGCCTACGCCCTCAACCCGGATATTCAGGTCATCGCCCCCTGGCGGGAATGGGATCTGAACTCCCGTGAAAAGCTCCTCGCCTATGCCGAACAGCGTGGCATTCCTGTGGAACGCCATGGCCAAAAATCCCCCTACTCCATGGATGCCAACCTGCTGCATATTTCTTATGAAGGCGGCGTTCTCGAAGACCCCTGGGCGGAAGCCGAAGACAGCATGTGGCGCTGGACCACGGCGCCGGAGCAGGCGCCAGATCAGCCCCGTTATCTGGAAATCACCTACGCCCACGGCGACCCCGTTGCCATCGACGGCGAGGCGCTCAATCCCGCGCAGTTGCTGGCGCACCTCAACACCGTTGGCGGCGAGCATGGCATCGGGCGCCTGGATATTGTCGAAAACCGCTACGTCGGCATGAAATCCCGGGGCTGCTACGAGACTCCCGGCGGCACCATTCTGCTCAAGGCCCATCGCGCCATCGAATCCATCACCCTGGACCGGGAGGTCGCCCACATCAAGGATGAACTCATGCCGCGCTACGCCAGCATCATCTACAACGGCTTCTGGTGGAGCCCGGAGCGCCGCGCCCTGCAGGCGCTCATCGATCAGAGCCAGCGACTGGTCAATGGCGTGGTGCGCCTCAAACTCTACAAGGGGGGTTGTATGGTGGTGGGACGGACGTCGCAGGAGAGTCTCTTTGACCCACGTATCGCCACCTTTGAAGACGATGCGGGCGCCTACAATCAGAAGGATGCCGGGGGCTTCATCAAGCTCAATGCGCTGCGGCTGCGCATCGAAAAGCGTTTGCAGGGATAAGGCGATGGCTCCCGACCAGCATGTACCGGCCAACGCGCTGGGCAAAACCAGCCGCATCTCTCTGGACGGGCGACGCAGTGAGCGCAGCGTCATTCTCGCCGATGGCAGCATGCACAGTCTCACCCTTCTGCACCCAGGCATCTATGCTTTGAACAGCGATGGCGCGGAAACCATCCGGGTACTCAGCGGGATGGCCTACTACCATGCCGAAGGGTCCAACGACGTTCAGGAGTTGCATGCCGGCGACAGCATGGTCATTCCTGCCAATCAGAGCTACCGCCTTGAAGTGGTGGAGGCTCTGGATTATCTGCTTTCAAGTTGAGGGGAATCTCATGCGCATACTGCACACCATGCTGCGCGTCGGCGATCTGGATCGGGCCATCGCCTTTTATACGGAAGTGCTCGGCATGCATCTCCTGCGCCGCAAAGACTATCCCGACGGCAAGTTTACCCTGGCCTTCGTCGGCTATCAGGACGAAAGCGCCGGAGCGGTCATCGAGCTGACCTATAACTGGGGCGTGGAACAGTACGACCTCGGCGACGGCTTTGGGCATATCGCCATTGAAGTAGAGGATGCCGCGGCGGCCTGTGACGGCATCCGCCAGCGGGGCGGGAAGGTGGTGCGCGAGGCGGGACCCATGAAGCACGGCAACACCGTCATCGCCTTCGTGGAAGACCCCGACGGCTACCGCATCGAGTTGATCGAGCGTAAAGCAGACTTTGCCGAACATCCGGCCTGACAGCCGGTAAAGGATAACAAGCTTCTGTAAATTTGCCATGTTCTTGGGTGTTAACAGAGATCGCCAGGAGGGGTTTTGCGCACAAAAAAGATGCAATCCATTCTCGCTGAACTGAACGACAGTTCGGCCGACATAGACGCCTCCGCGATAATTTCCACCGAAGGCCTGATGCTCGCCTCCGCCATTTCCGGAGAGGTGAGCGAAGACCGGGCAGGTGCGGTGATGGCGTCCATATCCTCCCTGGCCGACCGTGCAATGCGCGAGTTCAAACTCGGCAGTCTGGAACAACTCGTGATGAAAGGGCGCAATGGCTACGCCCTCATGATCCAGGCGGGGGAATATGCGGCGCTGATCGTTGTTGGCTATGGCGATGGTCCGGAATGGAGCCTGGCGTTGCTCCGGAGCATTCCGGCGGCAGGCGCCATCAGCGACCTACTGACGCCAGGCTTCGGATGGTCTATGGAAGGGTCTGTCGGGAATCCGCGAGATCCAATCTAGCCGGTCAAGCCGGTGGAATGCCCTGGCTTTCTGCATCCCATAACGCGTTACCGCCCATATTCTGCAAATATTGCTGATGGAGCATGCACTCCTCCGCGCTGGCGCGGATCACCCGCAAGGGACCCCGTGGCCGCGACAATGCCGCCGGAATGCCATCACCCCGACTGTCATCCCCCGCGGACCGCACCTCCGTTGCGGCGGGGCCACCTGCGGCACCCAACATCCCCATCATATCCACCTGCCCGCCGGTCATCGCCAGGTAGACCTCGGCGAGTATCCGGGTGTCCAGCAAGGCCCCGTGCAGTTCACGATGGCTGTTTTCCACACTGTAACGCCGACACAGACTGTTCAGATCATTTTTCTGGCCGGGATGACGGCGGCGCGCATCCGCCAGAGTATCCATTACGGCCTGCCGCAAAGGCGCCTTCCCCGCCAGTTGCAGTTCGTGATTCAGAAATCCCAGGTCAAAAGGGGCGTTGTGAATGATCAGCTCCGCGTCGCCGAGAAACTCCAGAAAAGCATCCACCACCTCCGCGAAGCCCGGCTTATCCTGCAAAAATTCGTCGGTCAGTCCATGTATCCGCAACGCCTCGGGATCGCTGCTGCGCTGCGGATTGAGGTATTGCTGGTAATACGCCCCCGTCACCCGCCGGTCGATCAGCTCCACGGCGCCGATTTCGATCACCCGGTGCCCCTGCTTCCAATCGATACCCGTGGTTTCTGTATCCAGCACCACCTGCCTCACAGCCATCCTTCGCCCTCCCGCGCCTGCCCGCCCGCCGCATACCGATCCATGACCCGATTCAGCAATGCATCCACCCGTTCATTCTCCACATGCCCGGAGTGGCCTCTCACCCACTCCCACTGGACCTGATGGCGGGCGGCCACCGCCGCCAACGATTCCCAGATATCGCGATTTTTGACCGCCTCCCCGCCCGCCGTCCGCCAACCCCGGCGCTGCCAGCCGGCCAGCCACTGGGTCATGCCATCCCGCAGGTAACGGGAATCGCTGATCACCCGCACGGCGCTGGGTCGCTTGAGCGCCTCCAGACCGCGCAAAGCCGCCGTCAGCTCCATCCGGTTGTTCGTCGTTTCCGGGGCGAAGCCCCATAAGACCCGCTCCTGCCCGGCCAGCCGCAGCCACACGCCCCAGGCGCCGATACCGGGGTTACCGCGGCACCCGCCATCGGTAAAGAGGTCTATCATTTTTTCGGGCATGGGGCGTCGTTCTCAGGGTCGGGGCCAGCATAGGCGACAGGGGCTTCGGACCGGACGTTCTGACGCCCGGAACGCACTTTGAACGACCGGACCGCACCCACCAGCGGCCGCTCGGGATCCCGCCGCTGCGCCAGTATCAGATAGGCGTTGGCCCCTGCCGGCCACCAGCGGTCACCCACCAATTCCATCCACTGCGCATTGCGCCTCAAGCCCGGAACGGTATATTGAAAATAACGGCCCTCGCGGAGCACGAAACCCTGCCCCTCGAGCAGAGTGCGCAGTCGTCCCAAAGGCAGGAAGGGGCGCAGCCATGGCCAGGCGCGATCCCTGCGCCAGAGA
>DAIEIW010000151.1:0-7107 GCA_027351205.1 Acidithiobacillus sp. | reverse complement strand
AAAGCGGTGGGGTATCCGTCCCCGCGGTCCTTCCAGCCAGATCGCCCTGGCGACGCGCAACAGATTGTGAGTACCGAGGATGTTGGTCTGGATGAAGGCGTCGGGATCGTGGATGGAGCGGTCCACATGACTCTCGGCGGCGAAGTGAACGACGACGTTGAGGTGGTGGTCGGTCATGACCCGCTCTACCAGCGGGGCATCATTGATGTCGCCCTGTATGAAGCGAAAACCACTGTGCTGTTCCAGCCCTTCCAGATTATGCCGGTTGCCGGCGTAGGTGAGGGCATCCAGGGCGATGAGCGTGGCGCGGGGATGTTGCCACAGCCAGTGGTGGCAGAAGTTAGCGCCGATGAAGCCGGCAGCTCCGGTCACCAGCAGGCGTTTTTCGACGATGGAGTCAGTGGTAACGGACATTGGGCGTTCCTTGAAGGGGTCAGATGACTTCGGGCTCGGTCAGCATCCGGCGCAACGCTGCGCGCCAATGGGGCGCAGCGCCCAGCGCGGTGTAGCTGGCGGTTTTGTCCAGTATGGCACAGGCGGGACGGCGGGCGGGGGTAGGGTAGGCGCTGGTGGGGATCATTTCGATGGGAATGGCGCGGTGCAACCGCCCGGCGGCCACCGCTTCTTCCTGGATGGCCACGGCAAAATCATACCAGGACGCCACCCCGGCATCGGTCCAGTGCTGAATACCGGTAAAGCCGGGGTGATCCAGGGTACTCCAGATGGCGCGAGCGAGGCCAGCCGCCCAGGTCGGGGTGCCGATCTGGTCTCCTACCACCCGCAACACGTCCCGCTCGGCCATGAGACGCAGCATTGTTTTGACGAAGTTGTTGCCGTGGGCGCTATAGACCCAGGCGGTACGCAGGATGAGTGCGGTATCACCGAGGGTGGTCTGTACCTGCAGCTCACCGTCAGCCTTGCTGGCGCCATAAACGCCAAGGGGCGCCAGGGGCGCGTCCGGCGAGTACGGCGTGGCCTGGGTACCATCAAAGACAAAATCGGTAGAAAGGTGGATCAGGCGGGCGCCGCAGGCCCGTGCGGCCAGGGAGCAGTGGGCCGCCCCATCGCGGTTCACGGCATAAGCGAGTGCGGATTCCGACTCTGCGCGGTCCACGGCGGTGTAAGCGGCGGCGTTGATGATGGCGTCAGGCCGGAAGGACTCCGCCATTTCGCGAACCTGGGCGGCGTCCAGAATGTCGAGATCCCGGCGTCCCAGCGCGCGCAGTTCCACCGACGCAGGCCGACTGCGTTGCAGTTCCCAGCCAACCTGGCCCTGAGCGCCGAGCAGCAGTACACGATACATGTCAGTTTCTCCGGGCTTGCATCGCCCACTCAGTCTGCGCGCCCGACAGGAGCGTAGAGGTATTCATAAAAGTTGTCCATGGCGATGCCCTGGGTGTCATAGCCGGTGACCTGAATAATATCACCACGGACTCCTATGGCGACCATACAGGCATGCTGCGCCGGGAGCGCACTGGCTGCGACGAAAGACGGACCACTATGGCCACAGGCGTTGCCGGGATACTCCCGATTCAAACGCGAGATCAGCGTCCCCGCCATCTGCCGGGCTTGTTGCGATGAGGCGGCGGCGAAGGCACGTTCGTTGCGCCAGGCGTTTACTATGGTTTGGCGTTCCTGCGCACTGGTCGCCTGGGACAACGCTTCCCGATGTAGTTGATCCAGCGTCTGTAAGGCGATATAGAGGTCCGCACGCGCACCGCTTTGCTGGTCGATGATGTGCATGCTCAGGGCGATGGCAAGAGCGCCATAGACGGCGATGACGATGCCGAGTATCCAGGCGAAACGCAGACGGGCGGATGCAGATGGACGGTCTACCATCAGGGGCGCCGACGCCGTGTCCCGCGGGGTCGCCGGGCGGGTTGCGGCGCCAGGCGATCGGAGATGCTGCCTTCTTCGTGCCGCACCTGCAGGCGATTCTCGGCGGCGAAACGCATGATTTCTGCAAAGGCCTCCGGGCGAATCTCCTCGAGGCTCTCGTCCATGATGATCGCCGCATTGCCATTGATGGTGGCGGGTTCGATGAGGGGCAGGTAGTGAATTTTATGATCCGCACCGAAATGCGCCAGCCCGACTCCTTCGATGAGCATCTCCGCCCAGGCCGATGGGCGGAATTTGCCGCCATTTTCGGTGATTCCGTCGATGATGATCATGGATGCAAGCGCTCCTCGGGGAAACGGGCGATGATAGCGCCCATTCCGGAGAGAATGAAGGGGGTCACGGAAGGGTCTCGGCCGACGCCTGGGGCTCGCAAATGCTGTCCATGTACCGGGTGAAATCGGCGCCTACCTCGGGGTGTAGTTTGCCGAAGGCGATGGTCGCCTTCAGATAGCCGAGCTTGTCGCCGCAGTCAAAGCGCCGCCCGGAAAAAAGATAGGCCAGCACCTGCCGTTCATTCAACAGGTGGGCGATGGCGTCCGTCAGTTGAATCTCGCCGCCCGCGCCCTGCCGGGTCTGCTCCAGAAAGTGGAACACCCGCGCGGGGAGGATGTAGCGTCCCACCACTCCCAGATTGGAGGGGGCATCCTCGGGTTTGGGCTTTTCGACGATGCCGCTGACCTGGTAGATACGATCATCCCAGGGCCGCGCATCGACTACGCCGTAGCGGGTGGAATGTTCTCGCGGGATTTCTTCGACGCCGAGGATGCCTGCCTGATAGCGGCGGTACTGGTCCACCATTTGCGCAAGCACGGGAGGCTCACCCAGCATCAGATCGTCCGCCAGCAAGACCGCAAAGGGTTCGTCACCCACCACCGGACGGGCCATCAGCACGGCATGTCCGAGGCCGAGGGGGTAGGGCTGGCGCAGAAAAATGGTACTGACGTGACTGGGCAGGATGCCCTGCACCTGCTTCAGCAAATCCGCCTTGCCGCGTTTTTCCAGCTCGATTTCCAGTTCGTAGGAAACGTCGAAGTGGTCTTCGATGGCGCGCTTGCCACGTCCGCTGATGAAAATGAGCTGATCGCAGCCTGCGGCGATGGCCTCCTCCACAGCATACTGAATGAGCGGCTTGTCCACTATCGGCATCATTTCCTTGGCGCTCGCCTTGGTGGCCGGGAGAAAACGGGTGCCCAGACCGGCCACGGGGAATACTGCCTTGCGCACTTCAGCCATACTTCGTCTCCTTATGCTGTGACAAGAGTATAACGAAAACTGCAGGTTTGCCGCAAAGTGCCCGCCGAACAGGGCCGTTATTGGTCCGGTTCCGGATGACGGCTTGCCGCCGGTCTGGCTGATTCAGAGCTGCCGCCCGGCTTGTCGCGGGTGGCTTTTCCGCCGCCCACCCCGCCCGCCATGGCGAAACGCAGGGCCTGTTGCGGGGTGAGGTCAGGCAGGGGGATGACTTTGTCGCGCGGCACGAGGCAGGTAAAGCCGCCGATGCCATAGCTCATGGGGATAAATACCGCGACGCAATCCTCGGGCAGGTGCGGTAATTCGCTGAGGGTGTCGCGCGTGATCAGACCGATGATATAGCCCATGTCACCACCCTGGCGCACCAGCACGGCACTGCGGAAACCGCGGTCCGTTCCGCCAAACAGCAGGCCTACCGTTTCGTGAATGGTGCTGTAGAGGCTATGCAGTACGGGAATGCGTCCGAGCACGGCGTTCAGCTTTTCAAAAATCCAGGCGGTCAGGACATGGGAGGCGAGGAAGCCGACACCGAGAATGATCAGCAGCGTCAGCAACAGGCCCAGACCGGGGATATCGATACCAAAAATCGCTCTGATCGGCGCCTCGAAAAGATTGTTCAGCCAGCCGCCAATCCACAGCACCACGTAAACCGTCAGCCCGATAGGCAGCGAGATGAGTAAACCCTGAACGAACCAGCGGCGCAGGTGAATGCGCTGGAAGAGGGATTTCTCGCTGACGGGAACAGGTAGTGTCATTAGGCTGTTGACGGAGTCAAAGTG
This sequence comes from Acidithiobacillus sp., assembly GCA_027351205.1. Classification (GTDB taxonomy): domain Bacteria; phylum Pseudomonadota; class Gammaproteobacteria; order Acidithiobacillales; family Acidithiobacillaceae; genus Acidithiobacillus. Next base: position 3,178 of record DAIEIW010000151.1, on the reverse strand, counting down.
GGCTCAGTGTAGCAAGATCGGCGATGGGGGCAAAGCACCGGTCTGACGCTATTCCTCATCCCGGTCCTCGGGATTCTTGAAAAGTTGCGGAGCCAGACTGTGCTTACGCATCAGCTTGTAAAGATCCGTCCGGTGTCGGCCGGCGATGCGCGCGGCACGGGAGATGTTGCCATCCGTCGCGCGCAGCAGATTTTCCAGGTAGCCGCGCTCAAAGGCGGCCTTGGCGTCCTGCAGGGGAGGAAAGGCACTCTGGCCACCCTGGCGGCCGGTGTCGGGGATGGCGTCGGCCGCCACCCAGCCTTTTTCGGTGACTGCCGCGGCAAAGGTGACGGCATTCTCCAACTCCCGGACGTTGCCGGGCCAGGATCGTTGCATCAGCTTGTCGAGGGCCTCGGGACTGAAACCCAGGATATCCCGGTTCATGCGCTGACTCTCCCGGTCCAGAAAGTGCTGGGCCAGCAGCAGGATGTCTTCCGCTCTTTCGCTCAGGCTGGGGACCCGCAGCGGGATTACGTGCAGGCGATAGTAAAGATCCTCGCGGAAGGCGCCGTCGGCAGTGAGGGCGTGAATGTCCTGATGGGTGGCACTGATGACCCGCAGGTCGACTGAAATTTCCGTTTTGGCGCCGACGGGGCGCAAGGTACCTTCCTGAAGGACGCGGAGCAATTTGACCTGCAGGGTGAGAGGCAGGTCGGCGATTTCATCGAGGAACAGCGTGCCGCCGCTGGCGCTGCGGATCAATCCGGTGTGATCCTGGGTGGCGCCGGTGAAGGCGCCCTTGACATGGCCGAAGAGCTCGCTCTCCGCCAGCCCGGCGGGGATGGCACCGCAATTGACCGCAATGAACGGGCCGTCGCGGCGCGGGCTGGCGTCGTGGATGGCGCGAGCGACACGTTCCTTGCCGGAACCGCTTTCTCCGGAAAGGAAAACGCTGGCTTTCGAGCTGGCAACACACGCCAGCTCATCCACCAGCGCCGCCATGGCGGGGCTGCGATGGAGGATGCTCTGCCCGGCCTGTTGCCGCAACGCCGCCCGGAGTTTGCGGGTTTCCTGCCCGGCGTGGCGCTGCGCCAGGGCGGCGGTGGTCAACTCCTGGAGCTCTTCGTTGCTGAAGGGTTTGCTCAGATATCCGAAAGCCTGGGCACGCATGGCTGCCACGGCGTTGGGGATGCTGCCGTGGGCGGTGAGGAGGATGACGGGGAGGTCGGGATCGAGGGCCTGCACCGTCTCCAGCACGGCCATTCCATCCATGCCCGGCATGCGTAGATCGGTGATGACCAGATCCGGTCTGGCCGTCTGCAACGTCTGCATGCCCTGTACGGGATCACTGCTGGCCAGGACGTGGTATCCCTCACTTTCCAGCCAGAGACCGAGCAGGCGCAGAAAGTCGGGATCATCGTCAATGGTGAGGATGATGGGAACCGGTCTGGACATGTCAGGGCTGCCTGAGAACATGGTGGCCAAGAGATTTTTCGGCATGGTCGTGAAGGAGGTTTTCCAGGCGATCCAGGCGCGCCTGCACGACAGCGGATTGCGCCTGCGCCTTTTTAAGCCGGGCAACGCACGCATCCCCATCAGCCCTGCGCTCCTGCAGGGCGTGTACGACGCGACGCAGGGGAAGCGTGCCGGCGCCCACTTCGTTATTCTGGGCGGCCAGATCCAGCTCCCTCGCGGCGTTTCCCAGTGCGGAGCTGTCCAGGGGTCCGTGGGTCAGATAACCCTCGGCCAATGCCGCATGGATGCGCGCGCACGCTGTGGACGCGGGCAATCCGCAATGGGCGAGATCGCTGAGCAGTGTATTACGTGTCGCGCTGGAAGAGGACAGGCGGGACGGCGGGGCGACGGGCGTGGCTGCCTGCGGCGTGAGCTGCGCGCAGGCAGCCAGCGCTGCGGCGAGACCGGGCGCGGCGAGGATCGGAAAGAACCGGGCGAACCAGCGCATCAGACCGTTCCGGTATTGCGCGCGGCGGGCAGCCAGATCTCGGCGCAGAGACCGCCTCCGGAACGGTTGTGCATGCGGATCCAGCCGCCCTGAGCGCCCACGAGTTCGCGGGTGATGGCAAGCCCCAGACCCGTACCGCGGGGCAGGCGGTTACTGACCGGCACCTGATAGAAGCGTTCAAAGACCCGTTCCAGCAACGCATCGGGAATGCCGGGACCATTGTCGCTGACGCTGAAAAGGATGCCCCCCTGCTGCGCCGTCGCGCGAACCTGGATCCGCCCGCCCGCCGGACTGTACTTGTGGGCGTTGCTGACCAGGTTGGTGAGGATCTGGCGCAGTCTCTGAGGATCGGCATAGACGCCGAGCTCCTCCGACCCGACACAGTCCAGTATCTGATTTTTTTTGTCGGTCAGCGGTTGCATGCGTTTTTGCAGGTCGAGCAGCACGTCGGCGACAGCGATGTCCTGTGGTGAGAAATCCAGGGAGCGCGCTTGCAGGGCGTGCATATCCAGCATTTCCTGGATGGCGGCGTACAACTCCTTGACCTGGCGGACGATGATTTCGAGCACTTCGCGCTGTCGCGGCAAGAGCGGGCCGATGCGTTCACTGAGCAGGAGCTCGCTGCCGGAGCGCGCCGACGCCAGCGGAGTGATCAGCTCGTGAGACACCTGGCTGAGAAATTCATGCCGCAAACGTTCCTCTTCCTGCAGTCGTGTCTGCATGCTCTCGATGCTCCGGGCGAGATCGCGGAGCTCCTGGGGGCCTTCGCTGGCGACATTCGTCAGTTTGCCCGCGCCAATATCCTCGACAGCACGACGAAAGGCCTTGAGGGGCCGGGTCAGGGCGCTGGCTACCCGCCAGGGGATAAGTATGCTGAGCAAAGCGGTGATGAAGACCAGTGCATAGAGGAGTTGCACGGCACGGGTTCGCGCCGCCGCCGCCGCCGCGCCCTGGCGGATGAGGAGGGTTGTCATCGCCAGATGCACAGCCTCAAACTTTTCTTCAACGGCGGCTTTGCTTGCCGCCTCGGCCACGCTATCACCCGTGGTCTGCGCATAGGCGGCCAGACTACTTTGCAACTGCTGTATGGCCACTGTGAGGGCGGGGTGGTCGCGAGTGGCGCGTTGCAGTGTCTGCAGGTCACGCTCTTCGCTGGTCACCAGTTGGACGAAGGTCTTTTCATAACCCGCCTGCGGCAGCACCTGGGCAAGCCGACGAAAAAATTCCGCCTGATGC
>DAIEIW010000141.1:0-7614 GCA_027351205.1 Acidithiobacillus sp. | reverse complement strand
GCCAGAGGCCGCCACTGCAAGTGCTGAAACATCTGCAAATAGCGGCGGGCGGCGTGATGATCGGTTTTGAGCATGAAGCGCCAGAAGCCGAAAATCCGGGCCAAAGTCATCATCTGCGTGGCGTAATTGCCCCAGGTATAGTGCGCGCTGACCAGCACCAATGCGCCCACGGAAATTGTCTCCCAGACACAGATATCGGCGGCCGCAGCTTCCAGGAAGTCCGCCAGCTTTTCCGCCGTCTCCTGTTGGTCATTGGGGTCGATATGAAAGCCGGAAATACCGTCTTCGATGATTTCCAGGGGTCCGCCGAAGCGGGTGGCAAAAACCGGCAGACCCGAGCTCATGGCTTCAATCACCGTCAGCCCGAAGGCTTCAAAGAGCGCGGGTTGGACGAAGCATCCATGGGTATCGCTAATAATCCGGTAGAGTTCCCCCGCCACATTTTTATCGAGTAAAGTGCCTATCCAGAGCATCTGCCCGTCGAGTCGATGCACATCCATAATACCATGCATCCGCTGGATTTGCGCCCGCTCTTCCTCGTCCTGAGAATCCTGCGGGTCGACATGACCGCCGATGATAACCAGGTTGGCCAGTTTGCGTAGACGCTCCGATGCGCCAAAAAGCTCAGCCAGTCCGCTGAGATTTTTGATATGGTCCATGCGCGCCATACTAAAAATGATGGGTTTATCCCGATCCTTTAGTACGCCGCGCCGGTCCACGGCGGGATCCTCGTCAAAAAGCAACGCATCAATATCGTCATGTAGAAAACGCAAACGTGCTGCACTGGCGGAATAGGGAAAATAATAGCGGGCGTCGGCCCCCGGAGAGACGATATTAAATTTGGTATCGAAAACGTCAATCCCGTTTTCCACCCGATACAGACCGGGGAGGCTGTAATTCTGATGCCCTTCATACTGGCCCACTTCGCGGTCGTTTCCAGCGATTTCCTGATAGGTGCTGGTGACGATAATATCGGCGGAGTTCATAGCGATGAGGTCCGCGGTATACTGGCAGGCGAAATGATGGCCGGCATCGTGATCGCGCCAGTAGAGGTCGCTATAGAGATATTTACTCTTCTCCAGCGCGTGGGCAATGTTGCATTGGGTGACATTCAGCCGCTCACTGAGCATGGAAGCCACCAGATTGCCATCGGAATAATTGCCGATAATCAGGTCGGGACGACGGCCAAATTCCGCCAAGGTTTCCCGTTCGAGGTCATCGGCATAGCGTTCCAGCCAGGGCCAGACATTGAAGCGGGAGATCCACTGCGGCAGTATTTCGCCATTGGGATAGCGGAAGGGTACGCGGAGAATCTGCACATTGTCGACGCCATGGACGGTTTCCAGACGCTGGTCGCAGGTGGTGCCATCGGCATTGGGAATCAGGCGGGTGGCGATCAGAATACGGGGTACGATGTCTACCCCCTGGCGGGCCAGGCGCTGGCGCATTTCCTGTTCCAGTGCCCGCGCCTGATCGAGAATGTAGACGACCTGCCCGCCGGTATCCGGACGCCCGAGCACTTTGTCCTGCGCAAACCAGCCATGAATAGACACGATCAGTATTTTGGAGATCATGGGGATCCGGTCGATGAATGCCTGCAGACTCTCTGCCGAAGGGGCGTCCAATAGGTCCATCAACAGACGCATGGTCTCGCGCACCCGCCCGGCAGTGTCTCCCCAGCCGGGGGCGAAGCCGCGATGGGTCATCTCCACGGCAAACTCCGTCCACGGTTTGGTCTTGGGGAGCGTCGCCAGATACTGCACCGTCCGGCGTAGTGCTTCAAAATCCGGCGGCTGACCGTGCACCATCAGCGATTGCCCGTTGAGCTTATGCACCGCCAAAAAGTCGAGAATGCTCTGGCGTCCCGCCCTGATGTCGCCGAACAGTCGGCCGGCCAGGCGGCGGTTCATATACATGAGCCCCTGTCCGATAGTGGCCTCATCGTGTAAGCGATAGGAGACTGCGCGGAAATCCTCAAAATCCACGGTGAGTACCGGCTCCTGATCATTCGCGGGGAGCACCTGCCTTTCCTTGAAGGCCAGGTAGTCCCCCGCCGTCAGCGTCTCCAGATTGAGCTGTTCCCGATGCAGACGCAGATAAGTCCAACGGCCGGGGCCAGGACGCCAAGCCAGATAAATCCATGGCTCTGCGAGCACTGCCTCTTGTAGTCTGGAGAAAAACTCCCGCAACACCACCAGCTCTGCACCACTGCCGTAATCTGCGGCAAAGTCGCTGATGGCCTTTTGCAAATCGGTATAGAGCAGAAAGGGGCGTTGCAGGTTGAACAGATGTCGCAATAGCCCGGAAACACAATGTGGATTCTGGCCGATACAGCGACGCAGGTCGTCAGACATGAGCTTGTCCTGGGAAGCAGTAGTGCTGAATGCCTTCGAGAATGCCCCAGGCATGGTAAGCACTGGCGAAATAGATGTGATGTTTATCTCTTAGTCCGTGTAGTTCCGGGCTGTGGTTGCCGACAACAACGCCGCAAATTTCGCCACCCATCATATCGGCGTCATTGCCGGAGTCTCCCGCAGTAAGCACCGCATGCAAGGGCAACCCCCAACGAAAGGCCAGGAAACGGATGGCGTGGCCCTTGGAAGCACGAATGGGCAATACATCCAGATAGCGGGTATGGGAAAGCACCACATGGGCAGCGATCTGCTGCTCCTGTAGGCGCTGCTGCAGATCTTTCACCGCCGGTGGGCGTTTGGGGTCCACATAATAGCTTACCTTGAATGCGCTCTGGGCGAGTTTTTCCTGTAGACGCAGGCCGGGCACCCCGGCCAGTGTCTGCAATACCCCTTCACGCCACCAGCGATAGTGCAGATGAGCAGCCCAGTCCTGATCCTCGCGCAGCTTACTGCCATAGACGATACGCGTACCCACGTCGGTAATGCAGATGTCCGGGCGGGGGACCTGGTGTGCCGCCAGTATCTCCATGGTTTGTTTGAGATTCCGGCCGGTGGCCACGCCAAAGGCTACCCGGGGATACTCTCTCAGCCATTCCATCAGCGTGGCGAGCCCCGCCGGGTCGCCAATCAAGGTATTGTCGATGTCGGATATGAGCAGATGATCCGCCGTCGGTAAGGCACGGCGCACCCCCTGACGGGCGGCGGATTCGCGGCGCAACTGTTTGCGCTGACGCCGGAGAATACGTTCCACTTCTCCCAGATAACGGCGCGCATGGGCCTCCCAACTATAGACCCGGCGCACCCCCAGCAAGCCTGCCCGACTGGCACGCCGCCAGCGTTGGCGATCAAACAGCATTTGCCTGAGGGCGTCTTTCATCTCCCCGATATTCAGCGGATCCACCAGAATGCCATTACGACAGTAGCGAATGATGTCCTGAGGGCCACCATGCCGGGTGGCGACGACCGGCAAACCCGACGCCGCGGCTTCCAGCAGGGTCAGGCCAAAGGGTTCAGTGAGTGCCGGGTTGACGAAAACACCCTTATAGATGGCCGCATAGCGGTAATATTCGGGAATATCTTCCGGTTCGTGGTGTTTAGGGAGGGCGACTCGCCCGTAAAGGTCGTAATCGTCAATGGTATGCAGTACGCTCTGAATCACCCCTTTCGCCCCGTGCGGGAGCTGCCCAAGGCGGTCACGCTGGCCCATGACCAGAATCAGGTTGGCCTGCTCCCGCAAAACAGGGTCCGTGGCATAGGCATCAATCAAACGCTGAAAATTTTTACGCTCATCGGGGCGGGCAATGGCCAGAATGGGGGGCTTGCGCGGTGCCTCTAAAAAGCGGCGTAAGCCGGGCAGCAGCGGTGAAGAACGCTGCCGCCCTGGCCGGGAAAACCGTCGTAAGTCCACACCCGGAGGCAGGATCTTGAAATGCGTCCGCGCGGTATTCTCATATAGGCCATACTGCTCGTCCACTTCCTGACGGGTGCTGGCCAAGACCGCGGACGCTTCACTGAGTACGGATTCTTCGGCGGCAATGCGTCGCGGAAAACGAAACTGCCGGTCGATACTTTCCGCCTTACGGCCGGCAGCGATCAGTCTTTCCCGCTTATCCCGCCCCAGGGAATGGCCGGTGTGAATGAGCGGAATACCCAGCAGGCGGGAGAGGCGCACCCCTACGTAACCCGCATCGGCATAGTGGCTGTGAATGACATCGGGAATACAGCCTTCACCACGGATAAAATGCAGCGCGCCGTCCACAAAGGTATCCAGGTAATCCCAGAGCCGCTCTTTTTGCAGGTATTTGTGCTCCGGCCCAGCAGGCAGACGGATAATCTGCGCGCCGGATTCCAATAGTTCACGAGGCTCTCCATAAATGGGATTCGTGTCGGGATCGTTAAAACGACGCGTGAGAAGGTCAATCCGGGTGACACGCGGGTCCCGTGCCAGCGCCTGCATTTCATCGAGTACATAGCCAATCTGGCCGCCGGTATCTGCATCGACCCCGAGTTCCGGAGTACCGCAAATGCGGCCGTGGATACTCAGCATCAGGATGTAAAGACCTTGGTGGTCTGCCAAATCAGTCCTCCTTAGCCCATCGCGCCATTATGGTCCGGTAAAACGCGGGTTGATCCGGTATGGCGCCAGATATCGCACAAATGGCCGCTGCCAATTCCCCTGCCCTCTGCAATCGCCGTGCAATGGCATCACCGCGAAACAGGCTCCAGAGCCAACCTGCGACGAAGGCGTCCCCAGCCCCGACGGTGTCCTGGACAACCGTGGAGACTGCTTCCGCCTCGTAATAATTGGTTCCGTCCCCATAAGCGGCACCCGCAGCACCGCGGGTCAGCAGTACGGCGTGCACATGAAAATGCCTGGCTACCGTCTGGATCGCTTCCTGCAGGGTGGAGGCTGGGGGGAGTTCGTAAGTACGAATGCTCTGCTCCAGTTCCTGCACATTGCATTTTAGTATAGACGAACCCTGTATGACCTCCGCCAGTAATTCCGGATTCCACCAGGGATCACGCAGATTAATGTCTACGAAGCGCCACTGGGCACGGGCGCGCAACTGGCGCCAGGTCGCTCGCGATGGCCCGTCTTCCCGCAAGGCGAGACTACCGTGATAGAGCCAGGGAATGGGGGCGATCACGCTGGAGGGCATACCAATGGCGTCGTAGGCCTGATGCGGCAGAATCTCGAAGCGGTGCCCCTGCCGGACGTCCGCCGTCACCCGTACCCGACCGGTGGGAAGCAACGCGTCCTCGGTCACTTCGTCCGTGGACATCCCCCAGTCCCGCATGTGCTGCAAAATGCGTTGCCCAGAGGCATCCCGCCCTACCCTGCTGACAAAGACGGACGCCACCCCCAGCGCATGGAGGTGTTGCGCAACATTGAAGGGAGCGCCACCAAGTCGTTGCACCTCTCCAAAATCATCGACCAGACATTCGCCGAAAATTACGCCGAGCGGCACGTCTGCATTCATGGTGCAGCCTTCTCATCCAGGCTGGCTTTTTTTTCGACGTCTGGCAAGCGACGAATAATGCGCTGGAAAAAGAGATTGTTGGGTATCACCACAATCTGGCCGTCATCCTGCCGCAACTCGGTAAACATGAGATTCTCTTCGATGACCTCACCGGTCAGTGATTCCGGCAATATCTCGATACGTTGCCCCAACTGTAATGGCTGCCAGAACCAGATAAAAAAGCGTGCCGTAATGTTGCTGACCATGGCCCATACGGCCAGCATACCGACGCCAATCACCGCCAGCAAGCTGACAAAGGTGGTCCAGACGGCAGTGACATCTACACCCCAGACCCGCAGTACGACTACCCAGACAATGAGCCAGAGAAACCAAGTGGTGATTCTCTGGAACATCACGCCGTAACCGCGTGACAAGGCCCGTCGTCGGCCGAGAAAGTCCATGAGACGCACAATTACATTGCCATACCAGCGTAATATCAGATAGCTACCCGCCACGATCAGCAGGGTATACATCGACCGGTGGTATAACCATTCGGGATCCATCGTCAGCCCATGGAAAATTGTGCCCATACGTCACTCCCCTCTGCTGTTGATTTTTACCATAACGTAGCGAACGCAGACGGGCAAATCCGCACTTTACGGGCGTAAGGCAACTCGTTTGTCAGGGAACCAATAGAGAAAAGGTTTATCAGATAATTGTATGCCTCGCACGATACCGTAAATGGCGGCCCGATAGGCAACACAGGAGAGATCATGGCAGACACCCGGAGTCCAGGCACCCTCATGGGCGAGAAAGCGATCGCCGCCCGCATTCAACGGGCACGCGAACACCTCGATCGCTTGCGCGCCATCGTGAAGGAACCGGGCCGCTGGGTATCTGTCTGGTTTTTGGCCTATGCCCTGCTGGGGGCAGTCTCCTCCGGGCTGCTGCCCATTCTCTTGCCCCTGATGATTGTCGCCCTCACCCATCATCTCAGCTGGGTTGCCTACGTCATGGGTGGATTCAACCTCGGACTGCTGACCTCACCCTTGTGGGGGAGCGTGGCTGACAGCAAACACCTGCATCGTCCCATTTTTTTTGGTGGCTTTCTGGTATTGCTGATGGCACTGGCCGCCATGCCTTTTCTGCCGGGCATCCTCACCTGGAGCGGGCTCTCGCTGCTCGCCGGCGCGGGAACCTCCGCCGTGGCGACCATGGCCAGCCTGTTCATCGTCGAGTTCGACCCCCAAAATGAATGGGAACCTCGGCTGGGCTGGCTGCAAACTTTTAACGGCGGCGGGCAGGTCGGCGGACTTTTATTGGCCGGCATTTTCGTCAACAATATCAAAGTCGGTCTGATCTGCGCGGCCTTGGCATTGATTCCCGCTATTTGGCTGGGTGCGAGAGGCTTGCCAGCCGGCGCCAAAAGTTATGACTGGACAGTGGAGATCGGTAATCATATGCGGCGCGAGTTGGACTGGCGTTTCCTCGCCAACTTCGGGCATCCGGAACTGCTGGGGGGTGACCTACTCCGGTTTTCGCATCACCTTTCTCTGCAAGGTGTGCGTCGGTTTGGCGATATGCTACATACGCGTTTTAGCCGCTTTCTGTTCTCCTGGTTTGCAGTAGCCTTTGGCGTAGCGGCGTTTTTCGCCTATTTCCCTGTGGCGATGCAAAAAGCTTATAGCGTGGCTCCGGCACTGACCTCCAGCGTTTACGCCATGACCGCCGCCATAGCGTTGGTACTGTACTCCGTGGGTGGGCAGTTATCCGGGCGTTTTGGCGCCGGCAGGGTATATCGCTGGTCTTTGATTCTCCGCTTTTTGGGATTTGGCCTGCTACTGCTGGTGTTTTTCCTGCCCATATCCCGGACGCTGATTGCCTTGGCAGGCTTCGTCCTGATTATTATCGCCTGGCCACTGCAGAGCATTTCCGGGACCACCCTGACAGCACGGCTCACGCCCTTCAGTCAGGGCGAGGCGATGGGACTTTTTAACGCCAGTGGCGCAGTGGCCACGGTGATGGGTACCTTTCTGGGCGGTCCGCTGGTACAGTTCATCGGCTACCCAGCCCTGTCCGCCATAGCTCTGGTCGGCATCCTGCTCGGCTGGTTGACGGGGCATGGATTACAAACCCCCGACGCTGCGCCGGTCCTCCACGATGATTTTGCAGCGCAGAAAGCGCAGTCCTAGCGATTCCGCATGAAATCAGCCGTGCGCTGAAAGGCACCCTGCAGATGG
>DAIEIW010000132.1:0-24387 GCA_027351205.1 Acidithiobacillus sp. | reverse complement strand
AAAACGCGTGGCACTATTGCTGGAACCGGATTATTCGCAAAAATTATAAAATGAGTGCGCCAGATGATGTTGAGCAAGACTAGCGAATATGCCCTGCGGAGTCTGATTTATCTGGCCGCCCAGCCATCGGGAAGGCCGGTGTTGAGCCGGGATATTTCTGACTATATAGGAGGCTCCACTCCATGCGTTACCAAAGTATTGCGCTGGTTGGCCAAGCGCGGAATCCTATATTCCGTAAAAGGGAGGGGCGGTGGCTATATGTTGCGCCCTGGTGCCGAGACCCTAAATATTATTGACGTCATTGAGATTACCGAAGGGCGGCCGCTGGAGATACCCTGCATACTGGGCCATGACTGCGTTAAAAATACTACGCCTTGTCCTCTGCATCCGCAATGGGAGGCCATAAAAAACCGTGAAATAGGTTTTCTCAGGGGGCAAACTGTTGGCGCGATATCGCGGGCAATGTTTTGGGTTGATGCGGTAACAGTTGCCGTGCAGTGTTAGGTCCAGATGGGTGCGCCGGATTCCGTTCTTTGGCGGTCTGCTCTTCCGTTAGTTAGAGCAAGGCAGATGTCCTGAAACTATGATGGGGAAAACCATCCAATGATAGGAGTCATTATGACAAAGATTTTACGATTGATAACGATAGTATTAGCACTGGCGGCACCGGTGATGGCACGGTGTGCACCGGCAACCGAGATGGAATCATTTTATGATTGTGTATTGCCCCCAACCCTGGCAGTTTATCACGATGCAGTCGTTGCATCCGGACATATGGCCACGGATGTAAGCTTTTTTAAAAACAAAAATCCGGGGGCGTCTTTTGATGAGACCAGTTGGCTGTATGCACTGTACGCAAAAAAGAATCTGTCGCAATGCAAAATCCCGACCGATTCTGTGGATGCCAAAAGGTCGCAATCTATCCTTAACGCGGCAAGAGATATCATAGATGGGTACATCGCCTTTACATGGTCACCAACACCCATCAGCTTAGCCAGGGAGTGGCCGCAAATAAGGTCAGGATACGATAACATTCGCGCCTTTATAGGTAACGAGTACTATAAAGTCAGTGTCCCTGAAGGAGTTATAAAAACGGATGGCAAGTATGAGGCGATGATCCACATGCAGATGGGTCCCATGCACTGAAAATACGATAACTATCTCGGTTGTCGGGAGATGTCGTTGATCTGCGAGCATGACGTGTAGACACAGGTTATGCCTTAGTTCTGGTTTACGTTTGTCTTGATGCCCAGCGCCGCAGTGCCACACCGGGCTGCATGGATACGAGCATCATTGCTATAGAAATGATTCAAACTGTGGCTGCTGCCGCCAATGCCACCCCGCATCTATTGGAGATATGGCATGGAAGTAAAAATACTTTCTGTGAACGATACCATTGGACTTGTGCACTTCAACGGGCTTCTGAGCCTTGACGAATGCGCCAAATTGATAGCGATTGGTAGTATATCCGACGCAAAACCTTCGGTGGTGGTTGATGGTGCTTCCGATGCTGCATATGAAACATCCGGGCGCCGCAGTACGGTAGTGGCGCCATCAGTTGAGGCCTATCCAATAATTCTGGATATAAGGCGGCGTATCGAACTATTTTCCGGGATTTCGCAGGAAAATCAGGAACCGCTGCAGATTCTGCATTATACCCGTGGCGGAAAGTATGACATACACTATGATGCTTTTTCGGACGGATCTCCACAATTGAAGAATGGCGGGAACAGGTTGTTAACGGTGCTGCTGTACCTGAATGATGTGGAATATGGTGGATGGACACAATTCCCGCATATCATGGCGAATATAGTGCCCAACGCGGGATCCGGTATTTTATTCAGGAATACAGATGCGCAGAACTGCCAGTTGCGGGAGTCTCTACATGCGGGCTTGCCGGTTACTAATGGAGAAAAATGGGTAGCCAGCATCTGGATAAGAGAGAACCCATATATAACGCCGTCTGCCGATCGGGTGGATCAAGTCGTCCGAAGAAAACTGTGACATCCGACGGTTAACCGTCCCCACTGATTTGACCTATAATTATAGGCGCATTCAATAGTCAGCGTCGTACAGGGTGCTTATTCATCTTGCGTTGCAAGGACCTTCGATGCATTCCCAGGCTACGGGCGGCAGCCGATATGTTGCCATTACACTCCATCAGTACCTTGCTGATATGCTCCCATTCAACTCTGCGCGCTGATAAGAACTGGTTTTTGACCGGTGCCGCAGGATTGCCATCCTGTTCATATAACCTAGCGATAATCTCATCTGCATCTGCCGGTTTCGTCAGATAATAGACCGCCCCGAGTTTTATGGCCTCAATCGCCGTTGCAATGCTGGCATAACCGGTGAGCACAAGGATTCTAATATTCGGATTGATATTCCGTAGGGGATTTATCATTTCCAATCCGGAAACCCCCGGCATTCGCAGATCCAGAACCACGGCGTCCGGCAGGTAGTGTTCTGCTATAGCGATTATGTTGCCGGCATCATGCACAGTACATACTTCAAAACCGCGCCTGGAAAAGGCGTTTGATAGCACCCGACAAAACGTTACGTCATCGTCCACAACCATGATGTTAGAAACCGGTGTGACGGCAATATCCGCACTATTTTCTATAGTTCTTACGGTCATTAGTTGTTGGTACTTATCAGCAATGATGTCAGGGGAAATACCACACGGGTACAGGACCCCCCCTCTCTCCGACTGAACAGGGAGACGCTCCCACCCAAACGGTTTATAACGGTAGTCGCTAAAAAAAGCCCAAGACCAAGACCATCTTCCTTTTTAGAGAAAAAAGGTTGTCCCACGTCCCTGGCTATCTCCGGAGGGAACCCGCGACCAAGATCACAAACATCAATGACGACATCGTGATCGCTACAATGTACATCTATTTCTACATAATCAGGAGATTCGTCGGCGGCGTTATTGAAAATATTGGTTAGCGCCTGAGTCAGGGTGTGCTCGGCAACAATTTTGGCAGTCGATCCGGAGCCATCTGAACGAAACTCGACGTGAATACCAGGACGAGCATCGCCCCATTTAGTAATGATATCATTGAGGTATTCTTCGATACGTAGCTGGCAACCGCTCGATGCCTGCAACTGACCGGTGGAAGCAGCCATTGTGCTGAGGATACGTTTACACCGCTGCAGCTGTTCATACAGAATACCCAGGCCTTCCGAAAGATTCTGGGTTTCCTTATAGTCCTGCTGCAGATCCTTGGTTATTATCGTCATGGTGGCAAGAGGCGTTCCCAGCTCATGAGCAACACCGGCTGCCAAAGCACCCAGGTCAACAACGCGATCCATCATCAGTTTTTCTTCGCGCGCATGGGCAATAGCCTGATCCCGTTCCTGCAGGCTGTCGCTCATGCGCTTGACGAAATAGCTGATAGTGCCGGCAATTATAATAAATTCAAACCACATTCCCCATATGTGCAACTTCATTTCATAAGTGACAAGAGCATGTAGTGGTAGCGGTACATAAAAAGCCATCAATCCTGAATAGCACAATACGGCTATCGCCGCCATTGACCACCCGTATATTTTTGGAAGGGTGGCAACGGCGATGACTAATGGTAACAACAGTAAGGCGATAAATGGATTGGTAGGGCCCCCGAAAAAATATAGGAAGGCTACCAGAATGGCAACGTCGGCCAGGAGTTGCGCAAAGAACTCCTGGTTGCTAATAGGCCACTGGAAATTAAGACGAACAGTGGTGGCGATTGTTAGCAGTATTTCAATGGCGATTACTGTCGCCAAATGCCATATGGGCATGTGCCATTGGAGAATGATCGTAACTACGGCTATGGCCATGCATTGGCCGATGACAGCCATCCCGCGCAGCAGCAAAACGCGTTTGAGGTTTAAGGCGCCATGAGACATGGCGTGGTTAGTAGAATGCATATTAAAAATATACCGTAAGTGACGGGTTAATGATCGTTATAAAACATGCCAAAAGTAGGTAAATAACGTCGCAAAATATTCCTGCGCACAAAGTTATAAACGACTTATAGCCCACGTGACAGCGCAATAAGGCCTGACTCATGCAGCATGGCGCGCCATCTCCAGCAAAACCAAGATGCTCCACAGGGGAACGAACTAACCCAGCTATCTAAGGTATCATCATATCAGGTGTTATCACAACGTTACAAATCTGTCCAGGTTGTAGCGGGAGACATCAAAGTCAGCGGCCGCCAAAAATACGGAGCAACAATATGTGCGAATAATATAATATTAACACGTATAGACATCGCGATCAGAAAGTAAACTTTCCTGTGCGGTGTTATCTGGCTAGGCTGCTGTGATTACACCGTCGGTTATCCGATATACCTGACCCAATCCAAGCGTCGGATGGTCGCGTGCCGGTCGAAGTTCGAACTTGGGAACAGCGTGACAGGATAGGTATATCCAAGCTTCAAAAGGGATCTGGGGATCGTTAGTAACGATTTCTGCTATCATGAGTAAAACAGTCGATGTCTGACAGTGCACGGAGAAATTCATATGACATCCCAAGCTCAAAATGCAAAAATGCGGTACCTTGCGGCTCTTGAATCCGCCAAAAGAGCTAAGGAAACCCTCATCAGTATTCGCAAAACACAAGAACGGAAAAGGAGGTTTATCAAATGCAATGGCCGAAATCGCAAACGATTTATGGTTGGCGGTCTTGCAGATATGGCAGGGATCCTGGAAATGGATAAAGAAACACTCCTAGGCGCATTTATGGCGCTTGCCAGGATTTTTAATGACTCTGCCGAGAGCGCTACGACAGCAGCCTGGAAAGTGGCCGGCGCTGGTGAGTTGACACAACACGGAGCTACGCGACTAAAAAAATGAATAGTGGACGTCCTCCCGCCTCTCGCCTACGGCTGCTGCTCTCAAGAGCGGGAAGGGCGGGGATTCCGCACCGCAAAGCATGGACTTTTTCGCCCATTGAGGGCGCATACCAAACTGTTTTGCAATGGCAGCAGGGAAATGGCGGCCTGGATGGGAGTGGTTCCCCGACAGTCCAGTTCCGGGGAAAACCGTCTCGGGTGTATCAAGAGAGTGAACCATTCCGAGGGCTGAAACCACCTATGCCGCATCCTTTAGCGTCGTCGGCTCATTTGTGCTCATCCCAGGGAACCAGTGGATGAACGTTTTCCGTAGGTCATCGTTCAGGACCTACACCCTTGTTTGCAGCAACAGATGCGCACCGCGTTGGGTCCAGCGCATCTGCTGCTTTTTCACGAATCGTTTACTGATCACATAGTTCACCGTGGATTCGACAAATGACGTGGAAATTATCTGGTCATGCTGGTAGCGGTCGCCGCAGTTCGGGATAAACGCCTGGTTGGCGTCAATATAGGTGCGGAATTCTCGCACCACCTTGAGCATTTTCTTCTTGTTCGCCGGATTCTCCTCCAGCATCTCCAGATCGTCTTCCAGATTATCAATCTGTTTCAGCGCATGCGGGATATTGCCGTGCCAGAGATTCATTTGAGGCGTTCCCGATAGCTCTCCAGATCGGCCAGGGCGGCGGCAATTTCCGGGCATTTCCCGTCGGGCCTCAGTTCCACCGGAACGGATGCGAACAAAGGGGACAAATCCCGCAAGGTTCTGCATGCCATCCGGGTGAAAAAAACCCACAGCGTCTTAACAATTGACGCTGTTGTAGCGGTGCGTTATGAAATCTATATTAGCAATATCAGTGAGTTGCAAGATTAACTGTCGAACTTGGGAATCCCGGTTTAGCGATATCGCCCTGGGACTGTTCCGGGAAATCGCGGTGCTGATCGGGTTATCCGGCAAGTCCCTGTAACGAGCCGTTGAACGCTGACATTGCGCCCTGTTCCCTTATCGACTATGTTTAGCAGAAACCCATAAAATGCAGGGAAGGACGCCATGACCACCATCACCAAAGCCGCCGTCGTCGCCAACCCGGCGAAACCACGGCATGACCAGACAGGCCGCTCAAGAGACCGTAAACACCGTTGTGACCGATGCTCACGGCATCAAACTGTCGGGACTAGGCACACGCTTCCTCAAGGAACGGGCCGTTCGTATTGGACGCAACCCCGTCTCTGGGGAAAGACTAGAGATACCGGTGAAACGCACCGTCCAGTTCAAAATGACCTCCGACAGAAGATCCGGCTGCCGGAATGACCTTGCGAGACAGAATGATACACTTATACTAAAATAACGACATAAGGCGCAATACCTACATGAGGATGTATTACACCGCATGGATATATTAAAAATAATTATTTGCGGACCACCTGGCGCGGGCAAGACTACCGCGATGCGATCAGTTTTTGAGAATGACATTATTGCTGGCGAGGCGAAACATACAGCGGCAGAAGTGGCCGATGGAAAACAAGACATCACGGTATCAATGGACTATGGCACATTAAATAACGTACATAGTTGTTCAGGACTGCCTGTAAAATTGCATGTTTACAGCATTCCAGGACAAGAAAGATTCAGATTTATGTGGGAAATATTATCAAATAACGCAAATGGACTGATTATCTTGGTTGCAGCCGGCGAACATAACCCATTCACCGTTATAAATAATTACCTGCCAGTTGTTTGGCCTTATATGCACAACAAAAAAGCGGTGTTGGTTGCTCTGAATAAAATTCCTGATAATTTTAGTGAACACGTTAAGATACCTGATTACTTGCATTATAATGGCGCACTTTTACGATTTGTTAAGACCAACGTTACGGATAAAAGAGAAGTGCTTTTGTTGTTCGAATACATTATTGAAATGATGGAACAGAATAAGGGAAATTGACATGCCATTTGCATGGATACAAATATTGGTTTCATAATGTTGCATTGCGAGTGTGGGGATGCTTTGATGAGCGAAGAATCTGATGTTATTTGTATGGTGCTCGCCGGGGGGGATGTCGGTGTCAATGAGATGATTCCCGCGTGCAAGCTTTTAAGCTCGGACTTCTCCTTGGCCAAGGATAGTGTTGCCTTGGCTGAGTTGCAAAAGGCAGGAAGGATCGTTTTAGAAGAAGAACAAAATGTATGGCATCTTTTGAACACAAGCGATCAAAAATCTACAGGAACAGCATTTGTGAAAGAAAATATGGAGAATCCAGTGTATCAAGAAGAAACCTCTTTGCTGAAAAAAAATGAAGGTTTTCTAGATCTTCATAAAGAAAAGGGTAATATCGATAAAATATCTGACGCTGCAAATCTTTTATCTGTATGGATGCGCGAAGTTAAAGAATGGCATGCGCATGGAGAAGATATTATGCGGCAGATGCAGGATGTTATAAATCGATTACAGGAGCGTGAGAAAATTCTGCGGGACGTGATTCAGACTCTCAAAGATCAAGTTTGATTTTGTGATTGTTTGAAGTTGAATCAACATAGTTCAGGACATGCCAGTCTGAGTGTCGACCATGGGTCCCCAGAGAAAGCGGAAAATCAACCTTTTCTCAAGGGAGCCCTATAAAGAGCTTTAGCTGAGGAAACGCAGCCATTCTGACAATCAGCATCACTGAAAAAGGAGGTTAATACCGTCTCAGTCTGGTCGCCTTGCCCACAGCCGTGTAGTACGCTGCACCGCTATAACACTTGGTCAAAATTCAACGCGCACAGGTGGTCAGTTTTAAATGCGCGCCAACACTCTGAAATGCATGACATATTATCACTGTTTATAACGCTAATCGGAATGGTGTCGTCATCCGATCGGGCGTTATTGGTGGTGGATAGGACGCTAGAGTACCGGCGAGTGCTTCTCGGTTCACGGGTGATTCGATTTCTCAACAGCATTCGGGATGCCTGACGCAGGGCACACTCACTTGCCACACCGAAGCGCCGCCGCCGCTAACCATAGGCAAAAGTGGATCGGTTATTTCTTCACCATAGGGGGTAAGCCCATAGAGCATTAGGCGGCCTGCACCCCAATGCCGGGTGCAATGCTTTGCTGGCATGCCTCATGCAGTTTCATCTGCGCCATAATGTTGACATATCGTTCAATGGTTTCGAGAGAGAGTTTTTCTACCTCGTTGCAGCGTGCCACTATCCAGCAGCCAGTCTTGTAGCCGTTGCCGATGAGCACACTCAACTGATCAAAGACATTGAGGGGCACTCGAATGCGCAGGTGCTTTCCCGATATGGTGGTAAAGTCCATGGTAACGTCATGACGTGGATGGAGTTGGATTGGGGTTTTGTTATATGTGTCCATGTGCTTGCCTCGTGTTGTATGATTCATACTATCGTGTGAAACAACAAACAACAAATTTATTGTGATTCGAAAGCTAATGTTTACTCTATATGATGATAGTTATTGATGTCAAAATTGCATTCAACTATATATTAATTGGTTAACATGTAACAATAATGACACACAAAATGTAAACGTTATGAAACAATCCTATGAAATATTATTTATAAAAGGAAAAACTTCTGGGTTGTAGATGTTTGGGCTATAAGATGGTCGATCTGCAGATAGGTGAAGTGACCGGAACTCCGAATGATTTTTGGTGTGCCCTGATGGGCCTTTTTGCTGATTCTGCTGCTAGTGGCCTTTACCGTGTTCTGGATAGGACATCAGGGGCATATTGGATAGGCGCCCACCTGCATAGCTAGCGGCGTGCTCGGGGTCAGTTCACGGTTGCGGCTTGGCAATGTCGCAGTAGTCTAGCGGGTGCGAATCCCGTCCGGGTAGCCGCTAGCCACGGGCCCGGTATTGAGCCTTGCAGGCAGTTGAGTAATCAGGTGCTTGACGCGTAGCTACAAAAGGAAGCGAGGTGCAAAGGTAACAGGTCGTGCTGACCCTGAAGGATACAGTCTCGATATGACCGCGTTGGTGAGTTGGCCGATGGTTTTCTGAATCCAGCAGGCAACAGCGTCCCTTGCGCGCTGGCGAGTGGGGGAGGCCACCCCGGGATCTAAGTCCATATCGAGCTTCACAAGCAGACTAGGCGGTAACCAAGGAGATCCAGTCATCGGCGCGGTACGCGCACCTCTGGACAAGCCTTAACAGCGAGGAAAGAGGCGGTGGTGGCTGGAAGTCGGAGACGCCCATACGAGCGATGAACTCTGGTAATGCGGGGGGAGCAAAGGGGCTTCGGTTTGAGATAACGGGTAATGGATACATGGCCCGACACGGAGCGGACTCTGTCCATGACAACCAAAATGGCTCCTTTCACACAAAGGGCGCGGGAAAACCCACAGCGGTAATACAATGCACTGATGGGGATGCTCTTCGATCCCGAAGGGCTCAACGCGAGCTTCGAGCGCCAAGCAGCGAATAAGGCGCCCGGAGTCGATGGTATGCGCAAGGCCGACTATGCAGAAGGTCTGTCGATCCGCTTGGCGGACCTGTCAATCCGACTGCGGCGTCTGGGGTATCGACCGAAGCCGGCACGGCGGGTGTTTATCCCCAAGGCGAATGGCGGGCAGCGCGCATTAGGAGTACCCAGCTTTGAAGATCGCATTGTGCAGGACCAACTCAGCCAGATACTGCAAGGCATAGCCGGAGTTCCGGGACTCCTATGGATTCCGTCCGGGACGTAACGCGCATCAGGCGCTGCGCAGACTGGCGGAAGTGGTCACGAGAGAACGGACACAGTGGATAGTGGAAGCGGACATCAGGGGATTCTTTGATAACGTCACCCACGAACATCTGATGCGTTTTCTGGCGCATCGGATCAATGATCCGATCTTTCTGCGGATCATCCAGCGATTCCTCAAGGCGGGAGTGATGGAGGACGGTATAGTCACCACCAGTGAGCACGGCACGCCTCAGGGCGGGTTGGTATCGCCGGTGCTGGCTAATATTATCTCCATTACGTGTTGGACCTCTGGTTTGAAAAGCGCTTCGCAAAATCGTGTCAGGGTGCCGCCCATTTGGTGCGGTATGCTGATGATTTTGTGGTATGCATTCGGCACGAAGCGGATGCCCGGCGATTCTTGGAAGAACTCAAGGAAAGGCTGGTACATTTCGATCTGGAAGTGGAGCCCACCAAAACGGTGATTTTGCCTTTTGGGGATATGGCCCCAGCGCTCTGTAAACGGGAGGGGCTCCGCCGCCCCTAAACTTTCAGCTTTCTGGGATTCACGCACTTTGTTGCGCGAAGTCGAAGCGGACGTTTCCTTGTGGGTCGCAAGACGCAGGGGAACGGATGCGCAAGAAACTCAGGGAAACGAATGTGCGTCTGGCATACTTGCGGACGCAAGGCGGCAAAGCGATGATAGAATATGTGCGCCGTCATCTACAGGGGCACCTTCAATACTACGGGGTAAGTGGTAACAGCCGCGGCCTGCGACAGCATGTACACAAAATCCGTCGGATATTATTCAAATGGATAAACCGGCGGAGTCAGCGTCGCAGCGCTACGTGGGCCACGTTCGATAAGACTGTGGCGCAGTATATACTTCCGGTACGGATTGTCCACAATCTCTACCCATCGCCAAGGTGAAGGACTCAAACTGGGAGCCGGATGGTGTAACTCTCCAAGTCCGGTTCTGCGAGGGCGGCGAAACGTACCAAAATATCGGGATTCTCGCCGCTACTCTCCAAACGGAAAAAATGGCACGCTAAGCCTCGCCGCGCATCCGTAACGGCCTCAAACTGGGGTTTAGGGAGTAATGGAACGGAAATCCCCGGTGGTCCATCCGATTTAGTGCAATCCCCGCTAAACACAATACTGTTTATTTCAGAGATCACTATGGAGCATGGTGTACATTCCACATGGAGGGGATCGCCCCTGTCTCTGATGGGGTAAGCGCTCATTTTTCTTCGAACTCCTCGAGGATTGCGCTTGCCTCGGCTGGTAACGGCCCGACCCAAGGTTATTTTCCGCAAGACACCCTGAAGCCAGGCCGCCCTACCCGGAGGAGGGATAGCGCCGACTGCGGGCAGCCGGGGATGGATGACGCGCACCGCATGGATGAAGGACAAATCCTGGGCGGCTTGGCCCGTTTGCGCTGCAGCGTCTGTCATCAGATGACGGATGGCGGCATGGACCAACAGGAGGGCGTAGAACTCCTGTTTGAGCAGTTCCGGGCGTTTGCTGCGCAGCACGACGCGGCGATGCGCAAGGCGGTGGGTGGTGGGTCGTTCAGAACTATGTGCGCGACGACACGTTGATCGCCTGCAATGCCGTGCTGGTGACGATGCAGAACCGTATCGCCCTGGCCGCTGGGGCAGAGGCGACGTGACCTCGGCCAACGGCATGCGCTTCCTGGTGCCGGCGCGCACCATCCACGCTGCGCCGAACCCGAAATACTTCAATCGCGGGCGAGGTGTCACCTGGTACAATCTGCTGTCTGATCAGCGCACCGGGCTGAACGCGATCACCGTGCCTGGCACGTTTCGCGACAGCCTGGTGCTCCTGGCCGTTGTGTTGGAACAGCAGACCGAGTTGCAGCTCACGCAGATCATGACCGACACTGGCGCACAGCCACGTGGTGTTCGGCCCGTTCCGGCTGCTGGGCTACCGCTTTAGCCCGCGCCTAGCCGACATCGGCGGCACGCGCTTCTGGCGCGTCGATGCGCAGACCGACTATGGCGACCTTAACGCGCTGGCGCGGCAGCGCGTGAGTCTCGATCGTATCACGCTGCATTGGGACGACGTGCTGCGCTTGACTGGCTCGCTCAAGCTCGAGCCTGGTGCCGGCAATGGGCATCATGCGCACCTTCCAGGTTGATGAGCGACCGACCAGTCTGGCGCAAGCTATCGCCGAAATCGGCCGCATCGACAAGACCATCCATACACTGAATTTCATCGACGACGAGGCCTGCCGCCGCGCCACGCTGCTGCAACTCAATCTCGGTGAGGATCGCCACAGCTTGGCGCGCGAGGTCTTCCACAGTAGGCGCGGCGAGCTGTTCCAACGCTACCGCGAAGGGCAGGAAGACCAGTGGAGCGCGCTCGACTTGGTCGTGAATATGATCGTGCTGTGGAACACACTCTACATGGATGCGGTGCTGACGCAGTTGCGTAGCGAGGGTTATCCGGTATGTCCCGAGGACGAGGCGCGGCTGTCGCCGTTCGGCCACGAGCATATCAACATGCTTGGGCGCTATTCGTTCTCGGTTCCGGAGGCCGAGGCGCGCGGGGAGTTACGGCCATTGAGCAAGGGCAACGACACTTGAACTCCTTAGCTAAGGTCGCCAGCGCTGCACATGCATATTGCACGGCGCTGGCGAGGTGTCTTCGTCACTCCGCGCCATTATATGCAGCTTTGCGGCACGGATTTGGCGACTTTGTCTGGTGGCCATTCAGGGCTTGGAACCGCCCGGCAGAATCACTATCTCCAAGAGTTTCTCTGTTTTTGCATCAATGGAGATAGTGTACATCAGGTCTTCGCGACTAACGTCCACAACATAACGCAGGCCACTACCGCCAGGGGCTTTTTCCAACTTCATACCGGTGACTTTGGCAGTATTCGGGGGGCAGGTCTGTTTGGCGATGGTCTTTGCCTGCAGAGGATGAAAAAAGCCCTTGCTTAGTCGAAATCCGCAGGGCCTACTGGCATTCATGGCGATGGTCTCCGCCTTGTCTGGGCTGATGCGTGCCTCCTGAGCATACTGCTGGCCCGCATAGGCCCAAGCGGCGGTGCTGCTTATCAAACCGATGGTACCGGCGAGTAAGGCGGTAGCGAAATAGCGTGACGTGAGTTTCATGATGCCTCCTTGTTTATCTGTAGCGTGATTATAACATCATCCCTTATTCCCTGGATGGTAAATATAAGACCAATCCCCACGAGACTTTAGTATAATAGGAAAATTTTTAACGTAAAGAGGATCGCGGCGTTTTTCTGAGGCGATTTTACCC
This sequence comes from Acidithiobacillus sp., assembly GCA_027351205.1. Classification (GTDB taxonomy): domain Bacteria; phylum Pseudomonadota; class Gammaproteobacteria; order Acidithiobacillales; family Acidithiobacillaceae; genus Acidithiobacillus. The sequence continues at coordinate 11,593 of DAIEIW010000132.1, read as the reverse complement.
AAAGATGCTTCGCTCCAACAAATGTTGGGCAATTACTTATACTGCCGTCGTAGGTAATGCGTATATGCAAAGGCCAATACCAAGGTCCGCCTTTCAACGTTGGACGCGGTCATCAGAAAATAATCGACAAAGAGGAGGGCTCAGGCTGGCAAACCATGGGTGTAGTATAATCGCGTATATGGTTGTTGCTAAAATCCTCGGTGGCCGGGCCTACCCCGGCACCGAAAGTAACCGCCAATACGTGTGGCGATACAATACCGCTGTGCATTCTTGCTGACGATCGAATTATACAGTAAACCTTTACAGATTGCGGCCACTGGACCTTTCGCCATTACCCGATCCCACAAGATTATGGACTCCGCCTGAGCGCAAAACGACGAAGCTCATGGCGGTACCCGTGATATCCGGGGTAGTCCTGGGGGAGGTCGTACAGCGGTCGAAGTTGGCCCCACATCTTGGCGGGCGGACAAATGCTGTTCATAATGGCGTTGTCAGGGAACACCGGTTTTTGCCGTCTGGAGTTCGGTGGGCGCTGTAGCATGGGTGGGCACATGGGGTCTCGGGACATGGTGGCTGGCGGGAAGAGTTCTAGCCTGATGCTTTAACGTACATGATCTTCATAAAAATAGATAACGCACCGGATCCGCTGCCTCACGAACACCAGCGGTCATGTTACCTGTTCCCCTATCATCTTTGCGCGACTGCGGGGGAATTACTGCCCCCCGGCACATCCGACGTGGAAGACGGCTGTCCTGGTTTGTATGGAAAAAGAGCTCGTGCTATAAAAAGTAAATTGTGCAAGGCCGACATCGCCCATGATGTCCTACGATGTCAACCTGTTCTGAGCGCGTTCTATGTCGTATCCCACAAGATGAAGCAGCGATGGCCATCATGCGGAGTATGGACAGTCGGGTATATCCATGAGTAGGGGAGGGTGAACAGTTGATCAGGATGCGTTTTATTGTGGCCATATCGCTATGGGCTTGGCTCGGAAGCGCGATGGCTGCGCCTCTTTTGCTTTTTGGGGTTCCTCTGCAGGATGCGACGCGCACGACACTGACACCCGCCTTAGAAAAAGCAGGACTTCCCCCTATTCCGAATGGCCCCCAGCAGTGGTTCGATACCTACCGGATAAACGGGCAGATGCCACAACTGCAAGGCGCAAGCATGTTTTCTGTGGAGTATGACAGACATAACCGGTTTGCGCTTGCCGAGTATAAATTTCCCAGCTTCGACGACACTGGGCAGGTCCAAGATATTATCACCATGGTTACGTATAAGTATGGACGGCCCAGCAGTATAACCGGCAAGATCAACCATGGGCCAGTCATAGCACGCTGGAAAGAGGGCGGCGGCATGGAAGTCAAAGTCTGGCGAGGGTGGCCGATAACCACCACTTACTTGGATTTGGAGAACGTCGCCATTGTTGATGCGATGCGCGCGGAAAAACTCACCGGCATGCACGGTTCATTACCTGCCCGGATGGGTACAGCGCCCATCAATGAAAACAAAGAATGGGAACCCCCATCACCGGTAGAACAGGTTGCGCAGGCTAACAATCAAACCGTTCCGGAGCTGCTCGTATGGGGAGTCATTGCGTTCTTTCTCGTGCCTGCGGTAGGGATGGTCATTTTCGGTCATTTTCTTGCCAGGGTGACCCGCATCCCGCGTTTTAACGTGGCCGCACGCGTTTTCTTCGCCAGACTGGCTCAGTTTTTTCGCAGGCCTGGATGGTTTCTTAAAGGACGGCAGAGCCGCTAACTGGTGTTATGTCTTCTTACAAAGAGTTATCGTCGTCACAGTTCGTGAATTTATGTCTGGTCGGAGCTGCGGCCTTGAAAAGTATTTAGTCATAGTTTCAAACCAATGATAATGCCCCAAAGAAGACCATTCGCTGCCGCTGCCAGTATGTCCAAGGTATTATGGGATAATACCAGATAGGCAGCACTACCACAGAGCACCGCACCGGCAACCCCATAAGCCGTCAAGTCGCGCAACTCTCTGGCACCAGGAGTGAACGACCAATTCCATAATCTGCGCGCTATGGACAAAAGGTAGTGGATCAGGCCGCAGCGCATGCACAGATCACTCCATGGCGGACGTCAGATATCCAGTATCTCCCCATATTCAATGGGAAAGTTCCACAATGGCGATCGTGATAAAACGCTCCACATGCCTAGTCTAAGTGTAGTGACCCGGAAGGTATCATAAGCGGCTCGTAGCCTCCTGAACAGGAGAATGTCACGTTTTCCCCGTTGAGACCACCCCGGCACCTGCATGCCCGTGAACGCCGCTGTCACTGTGCAGCATCCGGCGCCCACCGACCTACGGTCCCTAATCCCGCGATGGAGTAAGGCAAGAATAGATTGAAAGGCCCAATCTGTAAGGGTTTCCGGTATAATAGTCTCGACGAAAAGATCCACCTACCGGGAGATTTACAGGAGGGCCCGATGACAAAAATGGCACGAACCGTGCTTCCTTTCAAGCTTGCAGCAACGGAAGAACCCATGACCGCGCAATCAGGGTTGGTGCTCCATGGAGAATTTATCCAGGGGGTGGGCTTTCACCGCTGGCTGGAACAGGAAATGCCCAAGCCGGGCAGCAAGCGGGGTTATGGAGCGGTACCGCATGTTCTGCCCTTCGTATTGATGCTGACCGGGGGTGGACGCGCTCTGGAAGACCTGCGGATGATTCATGCGGACAGGGCCTTACGCAGCCTGCTGCATCTGGATCATCTGCCCAGCACGGACGCGGCGGGGGACTGGCTGCGTCGCGCCGGAGAAGGGGCAGGTTTGGTGGGGTTGGACCGGGTGAATCGCCGGATCGTGGCCCAGCGTTTGCGCAAGCTGGAGCGCCGGACCCACATTCTGGATATCGATGCCACCCAGATCGTCGCGGAGAAACGCGATGCGGCCTGGACCTACAAGGGCGAGCGAGGTTACATGCCCATGGTGGGTCATCTGGCCGAAGCCGGGGTAGTGATTCACGATGACTTCCGGGCTGGGAATGTCGCTCCGGCCAGTGCCAACCTCGATTTCGTCAAAGCCTGCGAAGCCCGCCTACCCCAAGGGCATACCCTGACGGCGGTCCGAGCGGATTCGGCCAGCTATCAGGCGGATCTGTTCAACTACTGCGAAGAGACGGGCAAGACCTTTGCCATTGGCGGGCGACTGGACGCCCCCACCCTGGCGGCCATCGCCGCCATTCCCGATTCTGCCTGGACCCACTATGCCGACTGTGCGGTCGCCGAAACGGTACACAGCATGGAAGCCACCCACAAAGCCTTTCGTCTCATCGTGGTACGCCATATCCATCAGGGGGAGATCCTGGAAGAGGACCGGCCCCGTTACCACGTCATCGCCAGCAATCGTAGCGACAGTACCGCTGATGTGCTGATCTGGTATCGCCAGCGGGGTGAGCATTCCGAGAATGGCATCAAGGAACTCAAAATCGGCTTTGGTATGGAACGGATGCCCTGTGGTCAGGAAAACGCCAATGCCGCATTTTTCCGGATCGGCGTCATCGCCCACAATCTCTTCGTCCTCTTCAAGCACTCCGCTCTGGGGGATGGCTGGCAGCGGCATCGCGTCGCCACGGTGCGCTGGCGACTGTTCCAGGTACCGGGCCGCCTCGTCCGCCATGCCGGTACCTGGACCTTGAAGGTCGCGGCGAACGTGGCCGCAGACTTTGCTGCGATTCGCAGCCGTGCCTACGACTGCATGCACGATCCCGCTTCCTGAATAAGGCGGATCGAAAGGGAATTAGCGCCTGTCGCGGATATCGCGATGAGGGCGGCTGCTCTCTGCAGCGTTTTGAGGGCATATCCATCACCCGAAACCACGCAAAACGCGAACAATCAGCAGTATTCTTACAAATATATCGCTAAATAAGGCCACAACCCCGAGCCAAAACCGGCTCCACGCATCATTGAGCCATACCCGCCTTATTCAATCGCGGAATTTGGGTACGGTCATCAACCTTGTTCAACCTGTCAAAATTAGTATACCATGATCAATGGTGGGTAAATTAGTGCATACGGTCAGCCAGGTATGACGTGTTAATAAAATTTAATGTTGGCGATATTAGTGGAGGCATTGCCTGGTTGGACAAACCAGAGTAATGGCATGAATCAACCAGTGAGGACATGACCATGGATATATTCAGTCTTCCACATTTGATCATTTTGTTGTTGATTGTTATGGCGCTTTTCGGAACATCAAAAATAAAGAATATAGGGGGGGATCTAGGCTCCGCTATAAAAAGTTTCCGGCAGGCGATGAAGGAAGAAGAACAGCAGGGACCGCCAAAAACAGCCGGGCCCATGACTAAGGCGATCGAGCACAGCGCGGAAGCAGAGGCAGGGGAAACAATCGCAAAAAGCCTTCATACCAAATCATAGCATAGTAGCTAAACGATATATTTCACGATGTGGGTGATCAGCGCGAGGCACATAGCCGCGCCCTGCAGCTCCTTTAATGAATCATATTTCTATGCAGATATAAGTTTCGCTAATTTCCTGTGCACCAGGTTGCCAGCTCTCCAGCAGCCATGCGCAGGGACACGTCAGTAACGAATGGAGTACGGTGGCAGCCACCCTCGCCCAGCGCTCGCAAAATATGCCCGGAAACGCGCTTTGCCAGCGATGCGTCTGCCAAGGGTACGAACGGCATGCCTCATCCGGCATTTGAGGAGGGGTCTGTAGCTTTTTAGTAAACAAGCGGTGACACTTCATGCGCTAACATTACCGCCGCGATAAAGGTTGCTGGGCGAGCACCCGGGCTGATGACGAGCCGTCTGCTGAAACCGGCAGGACGACCGGGTCAGGTTATAGACTACCCACGGAATAAGCAATGGAAAATGAAAAATTAGTCGTGAACCATACCGAATCTGCTGATGAACAGATAACCCAACACAGTTGGAAAAATATACTAGAACTGCCTGCAAAAGGTAAAAACAAGGCGAGATATTTTATTACGCCGGTTATTATCGGACTTATTGTTGGGACGTTATCTCTAGTTTTTATTGACATAATGGATTTTTTTACAGGATTGTCTTTGGGTATTGTTGCGCATTTCATCCCTCCGCGCTCGTCAGGTTTTGGTGGGGGAGTCCAGTCGCCCTATACCTCCGCCCCGGGTTATCCTTTCATGATTCCTCTTGTTGAAGGAACGGCTGGGTTCCTTTCCGGGGTAGTGTCCTATTTTATGATTAAAAATCCGGGGAGTCTTGGTGCCAACAAAGCGATTCGCGCATACCATGAGAACCCGGAATCCCTCACCTTAAAGGAGGCATTTACCACGCTTTTTACATCAGCTATGGTTCTTGGTTCCGGTGGGCCTTCTGGCCGCGAAGGCGCGGTAAGCATGGTAGGCGGCAGCGTCGGCGTATTCATCGCCAAGCTGCTCCGGCAAAAGCCCCACGAAGTGCGCGAGGCTTTAGCTGTAGGGGTCGGCGCGGGGCTGGGGGCCATGTTTAAAGCGCCTCTCGCGGGGGCAATCGCTAGTAGTGAAATATTTTTCAAACATGATTTCGATATCGAAACGATCATCCCCGCGTTTGCCGCATCGGCTGCAGCTTACCTCGTAGTAGCCACCAAGGTAGGATTTTCGCCGCTGTTCCGCATAGGTATTCTGCCGGTACACAACTTTGAGTTGAGATATATTCTGTGGTTTTCCATTTTTGGTATTTTTTCTGGTCTGATTGCCCGTTTTCTTCTGTGGGTATTTTATTATATTTCTGATTTGTTCAAAAAGATGGAGCGGCCGATCTATATCAGTGCCCTGATAGGCGGCGTCCTGGCTGGCTGCATTGGTTTGTTATCCTCTTATGCCATAGGCAACGGCTATGGCTGGTTGCAGTTGATCATGGACCATAAAATCTCTCCTGGGGTATCCGAATTAACGCTTGGTATAATTTGCGTCATTCTGGCCATGTCCCTGATTGCCGGCTCCGGGGCATCCGGCGGGGCCTTTAGCCCAACGGTGGTTATCGGTGGGCTTTCGGGCGCTTTGTTCTGGCACTTTGCGAAGACGGTTTCCCCTAATCTCAATATACCCATTGCCATGTTTGTGGTGGTCGGTATGATGGCGGTCTTTTCCGTAGCGGCCAATGCGCCCTTGTCTACCATCGTCATGATCACCGAAATGACCGGGAGCTATGGTGTACTTCTGCCCGCCATGCTCACGGTAGGAATAGCAATGATGTTTGGCGGTGAGCATTCGTTATTCAACGCACAGCACGACCACCGGTCGGCGTCAGGCCATGCCAACCCATAATGTGATGAACTTGTGACGCTATATCCGGATATCGATGGCATCGCTGCCAATCGTATGGACATGCAATATGTTGGCAGATGTTTGGGACAATAGTTTCTGCTCATAGCGTGAAATGGCTTCGCGGTCATCACATATCTGTAAGGTGATGGAAACGCTTCCGGTAATAGCTGCATGTATCGGACACTGGTGCAGCATTCTGATCAGGATCACTTCATCATCAGAAGATAATTGCAATGGTAATGTCAAGGTGATATTTATCTCATCAATTCGCACCGCGCCTGTGGTTTTTACAGCCGTGCAGATGCTTATCAGGCAGGTTGCCATTAAGTCCCGTCGCTCTAGAAACCGTAACGTGAGTTCCGCGAGGCATTGGCCAAGAGCCATATTGAGCAAATGCAATGGGGTGAGCTGTATATCAGGCAAGCGAAAGTTTAAGGATATGTTCTCGGAATCGTCCAGTCGGCATGCCGTAGTATTACGCTCACCGTCCTTAAAAATATGAACTACCGCTTCTTTCCTGCTCATTGGATGCTCCTGGTTCCCGTAATAAGACATCAGGTCAGAGCAGTCAAAGCTGCCCGCAACACCTCTTCATTGAGTCCCAATGGCCCGTCCATACGGATGTGCATACCGGGGATCATCACCGCATCAATCAGACGCGGAAGATCTTCCCGGAGATGGCGTCCACGGCTCCAGAACAGAGGGGATATTCTGAAATTTCTGATACCTCGGCTATATTCCTCCTGAATGGCGTCCGTCAGCATGGGGCGCCACAGTTCTAAGTAGCATAACCGGATAGGGCGTTCCGGATGGATTGCCTTCAAGTCGGTCTCCAGGGTTTCAAACGGAAGGCGCCACTCTGGATCACGGGACCCATGCGCGAGCAGCAAATGGGCTTCCCTGGTCATGCACTGCCAACCGCGGATAAATACCACTGTCTTTGGCCAAAGGCGTCATCAGAAGCGGTATTCATTCCGTGTGATAACTCTTGCGACAGGCGTACCGCCTCACCCACAATGAGGATTGCCGGGCTACCCAGATCTGCTTCGTGAATGGCATCGGTCAGATCGCTTAACCTGGCGTACACATGGCGCTGCTGCGGCAAAGTTGCCCATTGCATGGCCAGCACCGGCGTATCCGGGTGCCGCCCACCGGCGATCAAGGCGTTCTGAATCTCCGTTATACGGGCTATTCCCATATGGATGACCAGGGTGTCTGCTGCCTTTGCGATATGATGCCAGTCCACCGGTGGGGCATCCGCAGCCTCGTGCCCCGTTACGAACAGGACGGATTGGCTGATGCTTCGGTACGTCAGCGGTACGGCGGCACAGGCTGCCGCCGCAAGGCCGCTGGTGATGCCGGGCACTATTTCGTAGTCGATGTCGGCCGTCCACAATGCCATGCACTCCTCACCACCACGTCCAAAAATAAACGGGTCACCCCCCTTGAGGCGCACTACACGCATACCTTGCCGCGCGGCGTGGATCATTAGCGTCTGAATGCTCACCTGAGAGGTAGAGGGCCTGCCGCCCCGTTTGCCTACATCCACCAATTTGGTGTCCGGCCGTGCCATGTCCAGAATGCGTGGATTGACCAGGGCGTCATGAAAGATGATATCGGCCGTACCCACAAGGGCGGCCGCCTTCAGGGTCAGCAGGTCCGGGTCACCCGGACCCGCCCCGACAATCCAGACTTTCCCGCTGTTGCCGTAACCCCCCCCGCTCATAGATGGGGTCCTCCGGCGGTCGGCAGCCGCCATTGACCGGTTGATCCGGCATCTTGCGCGGGAGGCCGCGCCAGTCCATGCCCCATACTCCGGGAGGTAGTATTCTTAACGTTCGGATACATTCCCCACCCTGGAATCGTCGAGACGGATCATTCCGGCCGCAACAGTTTGATGTGTCACTTCGTCGATCAAAATAAACGCTCCGGTTGCGCGGATGGTGTCATATGCATCCGCGGCGAGCGGCTGCTGCACCTTCAGCGTGATGCTGGCGATGTCGTTCAGCCGCAAGGCATCGGCCGGGTGCTTCTGTTGCGTGTTGATATCGAGCAACGTATTGATTCTTATGACGCGCGCGGTGACTTGCCGGGTTGTGTGTTTCAGCCAGTAGTTGCGACGCGGATCGAGCGGATCTTCCGACAACCAGCAGACGTCGGCGGTGACGGTTTTGAGCGGGCTGGCCGGACGATCGGCGGACGCGAGCATGTCGCCACGCGAAATATCCAGGTGTTCCTCCAGCAACAACGTTACCGATTGGCCGACGACGGCCGATTCCAGCGACTGGTCGAGTATCCGAATATCTTTTACGGTCGCCGCAGATCCTCCTGGTTGCACCACCAGCTGGTCGCCCCTGCGGACTTTTCCGGCTTCGATACGGCCCATGTAACCGCGGAAGTCGTTGACTTCGTGGCCGTTGTGGCGCGCCACCAGTTGTACCGGAAAACGCAGCGGCTCGTCATGGCATGCGTCATAGACGCTCAGGGATTCGAGCAGTTCGATCAGCGTTGGCCCCTGATACCATGGCATCCTGTCGCCCGCAGTGACCACATTGTCGCCCGCCAGAGCAGACAAGGGAATCGTGCGGATATCCTTCAGGCCCAGCCGTTGCGCGAATTCCCGGTATGCCTGCACGATGCGGTCATACACCGCCTGGTCGTAATGCACCAGATCCATCTTGTTGACCGCGACTACGACATGCTCGATCTGCAACAGGTGGGCGATGGTCGAATGGCGCTTGGTTTGCACCAGTAATTCCACGCTGCCATCATCGCCCATTTTCACTTTCGAGACATCGATCAGGATGACGACAGCGTCAGCGGTGGATGCTCCGGTAACCATGTTGCGCGTGTACTGTTCATGGCCCGGGGTGTCGGCGATGATGAACTTGCGCCGGGGCGTGGCGAAGTAGCGGTAAGCGACGTCGATGGTGATGCCCTGCTCGCGCTCGGCTTCCAGGCCATCCGTCAGCAGCGACAAGTCGATCGCGTCGCCGATGGTGCGCCGGTGCCTAGCGTGCGATATCGCGTCCAACTGGTCGGCAAAAATACCCTTGCTGTCGAACAGCAGACGGCCGATCAGCGTGCTCTTGCCATCATCCACCGAACCGGCAGTAATGAAGCGCAGCAAGCCGCGCTCTCTAGTCAGTTCTTGCAAAAACTGTTTGGGAATGGTCGCGCTCATCAAAAATATCCTGCCTTCTTGCGTTGCTCCATCGATGCTTCCGATGTCCGGTCATCCATCCGGGTTGCGCCGCGTTCGGTGATTTTGGTCACGGCGGTCTCGGCGATGATGGCCTCGACGGTAGCGGCATCCGACGCCACCGGGCAGGTGCAGGAGATATCGCCGACCGTACGGAAACGTACGACTTGGGTCTCGATGACCTCGCCTTCTCTGGCCGGTGTCAGCGTGGTCAGCGGCACCAGAAAGCCGTTGCGCGGAATGACCTGGCGCTCATGGGCAAAATAAATCGGCGGCAGCGTCAGTTTTTCGCGGGCGATGTATTGCCAAACGTCCAGTTCGGTCCAATTGGAGATCGGGAACACGCGCATATTTTCGCCAGGATGAATGCGGGTGTTATATAAATCCCAGAGTTCCGGGCGCTGCGCCTTCGGATTCCACTGCCCGAACTCATCGCGGAATGAAAAAATCCGCTCCTTGGCGCGAGCCTTCTCTTCATCGCGACGGGCGCCGCCGATGCAGGCATCAAACTGAAATTCAGCGATGGTCTCCAACAGCGTGACGGCCTGCGCCGCATTACGCGAATCGCTTGCGGGATTACGCAGACGCACGGTGCCGCGCCTGATCGACTCCTCGACTGAACGCACGATCAGTTGCTCGCCCAGCTCAGCAATGCGTCGGTCGCGGAATTCGATGACTTCAGCGAAGTTGTGGCCAGTATCGATATGTACCAGCGGAAACGGGAACTTGCCGGGGCGGAAGGCCTTCTCGGCGATGCGCAGCAGCACCACCGAATCCTTGCCGCCGGAAAACAGCAACGCCGGTTTACCGCATTCGGCCGCGACCTCACGCATGATGTGGATTGCTTCTGATTCCAGCCAGTCCAGGTGGTGATTGCTAGCGGCATCGAGAACCTGTTTTTCGGCTGTAGTATGCATCATATTTGTCCTGAAGTTTTTTGTGGTATTGCTGGCCTGGCGCGAATCAGTTTGCCGTCAACGACATGCAGGCCACACTCTCTGGTGGCCGGATTCTCCCACCACCAACGACCCGCGCGGATATCCTGGCCGGGGGAGATGGCGCGCGTGCATGGGGCACAGCCGATGCTGGGATAGCCCTGATCATGAAGACGATTGTAAGGCACCTCAAAACGACGGATATAGTCCCAGACATCTTCGCCATGCCAATCGGCCATGGGATTAAACTTGGGCAACTCGTGGGCCGCATCCCATTCCCGGACGGCGAGGTCCTGCCGCGAAAGCGTCTGCTCCCTGCGCATTCCTGTCACCCAGGCACCTTTACCCCGCAATGCGCGCTGCAAGGGTTCGACCTTACGCATATGGCAACAGATCTTGCGCAATTCGTGGCTTTCATAAAAGGCGTTGGGCCCGTGTTCCCGGACATAGCGCTCCACTGTCCCGTGTTCCGGGAAATACACCTGGATGGGGAGGTGGTAGTGCTCCCGGGTTTCCTGCATCAGCCGGTAGGTTTCCTCCGGTAAACGACCGGTATCGAGGGTGAATATCTCTATCCATGGCGCATGCTTCGCAATCAGGTCCGTGAGCACCATATCTTCCGCCCCAAAGCTGGTGGCAAAAGCCGCCGGTGCGTATGGCGCGTTGCGCAATTCCCCGAAAAGGAGGAGCACATCCTGTATCCTGATTCCTACACTCATGGATTCCTCACCGTTTCCCTGTATGCGGAAGGCCAGGATCCGGCGGCAACAAATCCTGTCGTCGGACAAAGTCCCCGAATGTCTCGCCAGCCCAGCGCTGGCCGGCAAACCGTTTCAACAGAGGGCGCAGGATGTCCAGCAGGGCTTCTTCGCCCAATGCCTCCCGGTAAAGTGCGTTCAGGCGCATGCCGGTCCGATCGCCGCCCAGATAAAGATCGTAAAGGCCTGGCGCTTTGCCGACCAGGCCGATCTCCGCGAGATAAGGCCGGGCGCACCCGTTGGGGCATCCGGTCATACGCACCGTCAACGCTTCTCCTTCCAGACCGGCCTCGGCAAGCAACGCCTCGATGCGATCCAGAAAAACCGGCAAATAGCGCTCGGCCTCGGCCATCGCCAGGGGGCAGGTGGGCAGCGCCACGCATGCCATCGCGTGGGTACGGACAGGGGCGAGATTCAGCAATC
>DAIEIW010000045.1:0-6050 GCA_027351205.1 Acidithiobacillus sp. | reverse complement strand
AGACGTCGGACACCTCGCGCGTATAGGGATCGATACCGGAGTCCCCGGCAATGAGTTTGCTGAACGGAGATTGACCGGCGCTGGTCAGATCGATCGCTACGCGCGGCTGAATAATAGCATAGCCGTCGACGATACGGCCCTTATCGGTGTCATACACCGCCCGGTTCAACGGGTGGGCGATATGGCCGATGAGGGCCCGCGCGGTGTCGCGGGGTAATTGGGTATCGGTATCCAGCGTGATGACATAACGAATGCTGCTGAGGATGGCCATATCGCCGACGCGCTCTGAAAATATCGACGCCTCAGCGCCTCTCAAGACGGCGTTAAATTGTTCCAGTTTGCCGCGTTTGCGTTCGTAGCCCATCCATACCTGTTCAAACGGATTCCATAATCGTGGCCGGTGAAACCAATAAAATATGCAGTGCCGGTCATCGCCATGGCGCGCATTGAGGGTCTGGATGGCAGTGCGCGCGTAGTCGATCAAAGGGGTATCTTCCGGGCTGGTCTGTTCAGGCGCGTCACGAAAATCAGTCAGCAATGCAAAATATATATTGCGATCGCGGTTCCCCAGGTAGCGGATTTCCTGGGCTTCCAGCAAGGCATCAATTTCCTGTGGCGTACTCAGCAGCGTCGGGACGACTACCATGCTGCGATGTGCATCAGGGACGCCGTGCGAAAAGTCCATCTGTGGCAGGGCAAGGGGCGCCATAATGAGGGTGACCAGGCGATTTATCAGGGAAACGGCCAAAGCCGAAATGCTTACCATGCCGAAGATGCCGAGCCACCAGAAACGCCAGGCCGTCGGACCAATATCCGCAAGGGGGAAATACAAAACCAGACTGATCGCAACCGTCAGCAACAGGATAGCGCTGATATACAGGGAAAGACGGAGGCGACCGCTCATGTTCCTGGCCACCGATTTCCATTGAAAACGACAGCCCATGACGCGATCCAGCCGCTGCCGGCCACGAGCCAGCAGGTAATATCCGACATGCGCAGATCGGTCTCCGACACCCGCTCGTTGCACGGCAGCCTGAGCAAGTACGATCGCCTCCTGGGCCACCGCCAGTTCGTCACGCCCACTGCTCCGCGCAATATCCTCAACAGCGTGGCGGTAGCGATCACGAGTCGCAAAATCCTGTTCGGCGTGTATCCCCATGGGATCCTGGCGCAGAACCTGTTCGACGACACTGAGCGCTTCGACGTGGTGGCGCCAGTCCACCGTCGCCAGGAAGCGCAAACTATTGATGCTGTTCGCCATAGATATCTGGTTGGCGGCGGACCTTCTTGCGGACACCTCGGATAGCTGCGTCGCGGTTATCCCCTGTTCGAGCAATTTTTGCTCGACCCAGGTTTGCACAAAAGCCATCGCGGGACCGTAGGCCTGCAGTCTGGCGTAAAACTCCTCTACAAAGTGTGCCGTCAACGGCATATCCGCATTGGCAAATTCCGCGAGTAACGGAATCAGTTGCTTTGGATTTTTTTCTGCTGCCGCAAGCATGCGGTCTGCCCAGCTAATGGCAGCATTGCGCTCTTCTCGTCGGCAAGCAACGTGCAGGCTGGCACGGCGCAGGTTTTCCAGCAGCGCCAATTGCAGCATGATCGGGAAAGCCCACAATTCGCCCAGCGTCAATGGCGTAATGGTCTGGTAAGCCTGGATATAGGCGCTGATATTATCACTGTCGACGCGGGCATCCCGATGGGCAATCAACTCGGAGGCGAGATCGTAGACACGCGGGAATCCCGCCAATTTTCCATATTGCAGGCGCGGTAATTGTCTGCCATAACCACTCGGTAAGTGTCTTCGCGCCAGAATGATCTGTTGTTCGATGAGATAGAAATTGTCAAGCAACCAAAGCTCTGCAGATTGCGTCCGCTGCTCTGTCTGTATACCTCCCGCAGTGACTACGTCATAAGCCGCGCGCAACACCTGCGCATTATCGGCCAGGCGGGGTAACAGGCGATCCGGCCCAAGACTTGGATCGACGGGATGCTGACCGGCCAGCATCACCGCATGTTGTTTGAGTTGTTCGATGCTGAACAACTCCGCGCGTAACAAGTCCGTATCCGCTACGTTGTTCAGGGCATTTTTGGCGCAAAATAAGAACTCTAATTTTTTTGTAGATATGACGCTCTCCCCAGGTCAACCTGGTGACGCATCAAGGCACCACCAATCCCCCTCCGGTCCCATGTACCGCAACGTACTCTCTCACGGCACTCTTGCACATATTTTCTGGCCCGCCGCCGGGGATTTCAGTGGGGAACGATGGTGACACCCATACCGCCGGAGTTTTTCTTGTCCCTTTTGGCCTGTTTCTTCTCTTTGGGCGTCATCGCCGGCTGTTTCTTGATTTCTTTGTTGCTTTGCTGGATCTTGCTCATGATGGATCTCCTGAATGGTTGGGCGCGCGTCCATGTTCATAAAAATGGCAGCATCAGATGGCTGTTGCCGGGTCAGACGCGGAGGGGCTGCTCTCCACGATCGACGATCCCAATGGCTAAGTATAGCATTTCCCGGCCACTATGTGTGGACGCACACCGCCCGATCCATTCCGGCAAGCGGCTGCCGCCAGAAACACCACAATGCTCCTGATATCGGGGTGCGACAATTTGCCGCATTTTACCGGAGTTCGGGTGGGCATAGGATTATTCACGTCGCAGGAATCAAGTGTTGCCGCATTCCGGAACACGCCGACGGCACGCCGGCGCTGGGATTTGCACGGGCGGCATGACCGCAAGGGACGGTTGGGTGGGTAGCGCCCAAGACGCGATTCATGCCTTGTTTTTACGTAAAATTGCCGTATGGTATCCAGTGGTAGGATGGCCTGGCTCAGCTAGGCTGCGGAACGGGCGGCGTCTGCATCCGGGTCTGGCCAAAGCAACAGCTTCCACAGCCGCGACGGGGCAGCAATCCCCTTAAACCGTTATACGGGAACAACCATCGTTGGCCGTACACACCGAATGGAAGAGGTGGCGACATGAAACAGTTGCAAATGGGATATATGGTTTGGGCGAGTAGTCTCATGCGGCGTTGGAAAATGGCCTTACCGATATCGTTGGCGGTGATGGTCTTATATGCGTCGGGATATCTGGTGGCAGGCGCGCCCGTCAGGCTGACTACGTTATTGCTAATGAACCTCAACCCCATCCCGTGGCTCGGGGCCATTGGCGTGATAGCCTACTATTTTCTAAAATATGATCGGTACATGGCGGATCAGGGCTCTGACGCGAACTGGTCCAAGTGGAAAGTGTGGACATTTGTAGCCGGAATCCTGATGACGATGTTTCTTTGGGAATCTCCGCTCAATGCCTTTGTGCCGGAATCGATGACGCTGTACACCTTAAAACTCATGGGTGAGTTCGAACTGGCGGCACCACTTATCGTATTTGGAATTCCTTTTAAACTGATTGATCATGAAAAAATGAACGGCGCATTCTGGAAGCTGTTGCGATTCATGCATCACCCCTCCGTTACCGCTGTTATTCTGGCCGTGATACTGGTTATATGGGATATGTCCGATCAGATGTCGCTGGGCTTAAAAAGCCCGTTGGTTTTTGCCTTGCTGCCGGGTGTTTATCTGGTTTCAGGAATCATTGTCTGGATGCAGTCTCTTCAGGTATTCCCGTCGTGGCCCAATCTGCGTAACCATTTGCAAAAGGCGCTTTACGTGTGGATCATGGAAATGGCCATGATGGGGATGGGCGGCATCTGGTTCTGGAGCGCCATGAGCATGAATCCCGCGCAATCGTCTCATATGCTCTGGGGGCTGACCCCGTTGTTCGACGAACACCTTGCGGGAATGATGATGACTTTCCTTTCCCTGCCCACGATGTGCCTTGTAACCTGGCACTTCTGGCAATGGATGGAAGGTGTTCTGGAACACCATAGCGATCAGTCAGAATATACCGTCAACTAATCCGAAAGAGACCCCTGCGCAGCCAGGATGACAGATGGCGCCATGCGCGCCGCTGCCGCGCGGACTGACGGTCCCTGACCCTGAATTGCGTGGTCTTGCTGGTCAAGTGTTCTCTCGCTTTCTCAGAATCAACACCTTGAAGCTCTCGCCCATTTCCTGCGGCAGGGTGAGCCGTTTGATCTCATTATTCAGAGCGAAGCGGCCGTCGTCACCCGCCTGCGCGCAAAGGGTGCCATACACCTCGGCCAGCCCGTGTTCCACCAGAAAGCGGGCGAGATGGCCATAAAAGGCCACCTCCAGCCCGGCCTCCACCGCAGCGGTCATCAGCGCGGTAAAATCCACATGGGCGGTGAGGTCGCAGAGGCCCGGCAGATAAAAGGGATCATCCAGCCAGTGGTGGCGATAATAGGCGCGCAGGCTGCCCGTCTGCCGCTGCGGATGATAAAACTCTGCGGCCTCGTGCCCGTAATCAATCAGAAGGATGGCGCCGGAGTCCAGGCGGGCGGCGACCTCGCGCAGCCAGGATTCGGCGGTGAGATTGATTTCCGTCCGATAGGGCCGGGGCCAATGCGTGACATAGGGCGCCAGCCGCGCCGCCAGAGGCACAGCGACCGGTGGAGGCAGCATCGCCCAATCCAGTGCCTCGCCATTCCAACGCACACCGCATTCGTGCAACTGCCCGGAGGCATCCAGCTCCAGCACCTGCACTGGCATGGCATCCAGCACTTCGTGGGCGAGCATCACGCCACGCCAGTGCTCCGGCAGGGTTTGCAGATGCTGAATACCCTTCACGGCTGCCCGTTGCCGCGCTTGCAAATCGGGGCTGGGTTCGAGCAAGTTGTAGGGTGTATCCGGCAAAATTTCCCGGATCTGGCCAGCCAGTGCGCCGCTCCCACCGCCAAATTCCAGAATGCCGTCCGGCCCCAGATCGGGTTGCAGGGTCCGGGCCAGCACGGCGGCCAGCACCCGTCCCATTTCCGGTGCCGTGACGAAGTCGCCCGCCGCACCGAAGCGGGTCTGCCCCGCCATGTAGTAGCCCAGCCCCGGCGTGTAGAGGGCGAGTTCCATATAACGACGAAAGGGGATCATCCCACCTGCGGCATCGATTTCCCGCCGGACATGCGTCAGCAACGCCGCCGAGTGGGCCAGCGCATCGGCGTCCGGGACGGGCAGACTCGTCTTGCGCGCCCCGTGAGAATGGGTTAAAAAATCGGGACGCTCTGCGCGCATGGACACCTCTTGAAAGCTACCGGAAAAGTTGTTCTCATCACTGGCGCCGCCCGCAGGGTAGGCGCCGCCATTGCCCGCCAGCTCGCCGCGGAAGGCTGCCAACTCGCCCTGCATTATAAGCGATCCGCCGCAGACGCCGAAGCCCTGGCGCAGGAGTTGCGTGCGCGGCATGGAACTGAACCCTTGTTGATCGCAAGCGACCTGGCTGACCCAGAAACGCCGGCCCGCATGATGGATGCGGCTATCCGGCATTTTGGCCGCCTGGACGGCCTCGTCAACAACGCTTCGCTGTACTCCCCTGCTCCTTTCGGCGAAATCACGCCGGGAGACTGGGCGGCGATGGAGGCCGTGCATCTGCGCGCGCCCCTCTTCCTAACCCAGGCGGCCGCACCGCATTTGCGGAAAACCGGCGGCGCCGTCGTCAACATCGGCGACATCCACGCCGAAATCCCCCTGCGCGGTTATCTGCCCTACAGCGTCACGAAGGCGGGGCTGCTGGCCCTCACCCGCGCCCTCGCCAAAGAACTGGGGCCGGAGATCCGCGTCAACAGCGTCTCGCCCGGCGTGGTACTCTGGGCCGAGGATAAAGACCCGCCCGACGGCGACCAGCAGGGACTCATCGAACGCAACGCCCTCAAGCGCGTCGGCAGCCCGGAGGATATTGCCGGCGCCGTCGCCTATCTGCTCTTCGATGCGCCTTACGTCACCGGCCACAACCTCGTCGTCGACGGCGGCCGCATGTTATATTGACGGCCATGAACTCAACCGTAAAATCCCCCATCCGCTTTTACAGCGAAGACGAACTGGACGCCCTGGAGGCGGAAGACCCCCTCGCCGCGGCCAAAATCGCCCACGCCCAGGCCATGGCCGAACGCGGACTCGACCGCCAGAAACGCTACGGAC
>DAIEIW010000119.1:0-5118 GCA_027351205.1 Acidithiobacillus sp. | reverse complement strand
ATCATCGCCTGATCCTCACTCCGGGTGCCAAGTATTACCTGGTCGATACGACATGTAATGATATTGAAGGTTATTATTACAATTACGGGGGTAGTGTCAGTAACACCTTTAACTACTGGGAGCCATCTTTTGGGGTGAGCTTCCTCGCCACCAAAAATGCGGATTTGTACTTCCATTATGGCCGGGTCTATAAGGTACCAAATATTAGTGCTTATTATTCGGTTATAGGCTCTACACCAACGCCTGGGCCAATGTTGGTCAAACCGGAGTACGTGGATAGTATCGATACGGGCATCCGCTATAACTTCGGTGATATCAAAACATCACTGGCTTATTTCCGCCGGATGTTCAGCAATAAATTTGGTTATTTCTATGATAACCAGACGGGACAGACCTTCCAGTATAATGTCGGCAGTGCCCTGTATCAGGGGGTTACTGCCTCAGTGGACGCTAAATTACCCTACAATATGAATACGTTCATCAACTATAGTCTGACCGATGCTAAATATACGTCAAACTTTGATGCCGCCGATGGTGCATCCGTCAGTAGTGGGGAATATGTCGGCGATGTTCCCATGTACAACCTTAATTTCGGTCTGGGTTATCACTACGCCGGATTCAGTGCACGGGTTACCGACCATGTTGTCGGTTCCCAGTACATCAATACCAATAAGGGAGCGCCTGCAGGCGTTTCCCTGCATCCCTACAATATCACCAATCTTAATTTGGCTTATGCGTGGCGGCCAGGTGATATGGGTGTGAAAAAAGTTACTATTGACTTGTATGTGGATAACATTTTCAACGCCAACTACATTCCCTATGAATATGAACAGTTGCGGAGTGCAAAATATGGCGGAAACTTCATTACAGCGCAGGCGAGTGCACCGGCTTTTGCCGGTGCCAGCGTGACGGCCAAGTTCTGAAGTCTGATTGGTATCCGCGGGTTAGCGGCGGGTTTCCAAAAGTCCTCTACCCGGTGGCCTTACGGTCACCGGATTTTTGCCATTTTGATCCCATCAGTAGCAAACCACCCCGCGTATTGTGCGAGGTCATCATGGCCAGTTTGTGCAGATCCGGAAAATCCTGCGTCTCTACAAGAAGCAGACGCTTGAGGTGGAAATCCGCGAGTTGCTCAGGGGATCAGGGACGCCCCGGCACTGACCATGTCCCCGGTCGCCGATGCGGTATCAGAGACGGCAGCACAGCCCGCCAGTGATCCGAAAATAACCAGGAGGCCTGCAGTGCGCATTATGAAACCGATGATATGGATTTTATGCATCATGGAAAATACTCTTTGGATAATGCGAATAACCGGCCTGAATAACCGGTGTTATTCATTGATGGCTCACGAAACGTGTTTTTAACGGTTTAACATGTTCAGGGATTTCCAACAAGCAGAAAATCTCCATAAGAATCGTTCGGATGCTGTGGCGGAGAGGATATCAGGCGGCACTACCCCGCGCATGCGCAAGATCGGGATAACCATCCTTTAACCACAGCTCCGGCAGTGCTTCCAGAATCTCCCGCACCAGTTCCGGTCCCCGAAAAATCAGCCCGCTATAGACCTGCAATAGACTGGCTCCCGCCCGGACCTTGGCATAGGCATCTGCCGCACTGAGGATGCCGCCGACTCCAATGATGGGTACCTGTCCATGGGTCGCACGATAGAGTTGCGCGATGACGGCATTGGATTGCTCCAGCAGTGGTGCACCGCTCAGGCCCCCACTTTCGGAGAGTCCGGGTTGAGAGTCCGGGCGTTCTATAGTGGTATTGGTGGCGATAAAACCATTTACCAGAGGTGCCGTGCCTAAGGCCAGACCACCGATAGCGTTGAGATCATCATTATCCAGATCCGGCGCGATCTTGAGGAGCAGGGGCAGAGGCGGGCGCTGATGCTGTAGGGCCAGACGCTGGTTGGCTGTGGCGACGGCACTGAGCAGTCCCCGTAAGGCTTCTTCACCCTGCAGCAAGCGCAAACCCGGGGTGTTGGGCGAGCTCACGTTCACACAGAGATAATCGCCATAAGGAAAAAGCAGTTCCAGCGCGGCAATATAGTCATCCTGCGCCTGCTCCAGTGGGGTGTCCTTGTTTTTGCCGAGATTGATGCCGATAGGCACCGGATGGCCAGGTAATGCCGCTAATCTTCGGGCAACTGCCGCAGCCCCTTCACCGGGGAAACCCATGCGGTTGATGACTGCCTGCTGTACCGGATAGCGAAAGATTCGGGGGCGTGGGTTACCGGGCTGCGGGCGCGGGGTCACTGTGCCGATTTCGATAAAGCCAAAACCGAGAGCGGGGAGGGCGACGGTGGCGCGGGCATCCTTGTCATAACCGGCGGCGAGGCCGACGGGATTGGCAAAATGCAGACCCCAAAAGTCCTGGGCCAGACGCGGGTCGTGGATGGCGTAGCGCCGGGCCACACGGGCGAGGCCGCGTGGCATGTGTCCCAGTGCTTCCAGCGCCGCGATGCTCAGGGTGTGGGCACGCTCCGGGTCCAGCGTAAAAAGCAGAGGGCGCAGCAGGCCGTAGCTCATGCCCAATCCCTGGGTGTGAGGAAGTCTTCCTTGAGTCGGGCCTCTGGGCTACCGGCTTCGCCCTGCCAGTCATAGGCCCAGGCCGCCAGGGGCGGCAGGGACATGAGGATACTTTCGGCGCGCCCGCCGGACTGCAGGCCGAAGAGGGTGCCGCGGTCATAGACAAGGTTGAATTCCACATAGCGCCCCCGGCGCAGGAGTTGAAATTGACGCTCGCGTTCACCGTAGGCCAGGTCCCGGCGCCGGGCGACAATGGGCAGATAGCTGTCGAGGAAGCTGTTGGCCATATCCTCCCAGAAGGCCCGCAGGAGACTGGCATCACCATGGAGATCGTCGAAAAAGATACCACCGATACCGCGCATTTCCTGACGGTGCCTGATGGTGAAGTAGTCGTCGCACCAGGCTTTGAAGCGCGGATAAAAGCCAGAGTCGTGGCGATCACAGGCGGTTTTGAGGATGCCATGGAAATGCCGGGCGTCTTCCTCAAAGCCGTAGATAGGCGTCAGGTCGGCGCCCCCGCCGAACCACCACACTGGTCCTGCCGAGAAAAATCGGTAGTTCATGTGAACGATGGGGACGTAGGGGTTGCAGGAATGCAGCACCAGAGAGATGCCAAGGGCGGTGAAGGTCTGTCCGGCCAGTTCAGGGCGATGTGCGGTAGCGGAGGGGGGAAGCTGGTCGCCATGGACTTTGGAGAAGTTGACCCCGCCTTTTTCCAACAAAGCGCCGTCGGCAATCACCCGGGTGCGGCCGCCGCCACCGCCGGGCCGTTCCCAAAGATCTTCGCGGAATTTCGCTACGCCGTCTGCTGCTTCCAGGGCGTTGCAGATGCGATCCTGCAAGCCGCAGAGAAAGTTTTCCATTTCATCCAGGGAAGGTCGTTGCATGATTTTACTCCCGTAAGACACGACCGCTGCGGGCATCGACAATGCGGCTGGGGTGGTGTTGCCCCCCCAACCGTGTCGGCAGTACCCACAGGGAGCGGCCAAAATAGCGGTATAAGGTGCGCAGGTCACGGGCCGGTTGTTTCCCTGCCGGATTGGCACTGGTGGAAACCATGGCGCCGCCGAAGACCCGCGACAACGCGACGATAGCAGGATGGCTACTGATCCGCACCGCGATGCCCGCATGGCGTCCGCGTATCCAGAAGGGGACCTGGGGTGTGGCCGGGAGCACCAGCGTCGTGCCGGGCCAGAATCGCGCCAGCAGCGCCTGATCTGTACCTTGAGCAGACCAGTAACGCCGGGTTTCGGCTGCCCTGCCTGCCACCAGCAGAACGCCTTTATGCCGTGGCCGCCCCTTCATGGCCAGAATTCGGTTCAGGGCGCGGCGTCGGCGCGGGTCACAGCCTAGCCCCCAGACCCCTTCCGTGGGATAGGCGATGACCCCGCCGCGCCGTATATGCGCAACCCCCCGGCGAATATCCTGACGACGCGGATGGCGGGGCAGCATCAGCCGGAAACGGTGTCAGGCACGCCGCAGGCCGCGGTGGCCGATGTCGTGCCGGTACTGCAAGCCCGGCCAGCGGATCTCTGCAACGGCGGCATAGGCACGTTGTTGCGCGATCGCCAGATTTTCTCCCAATGCCGTGACGCCCAGCACCCGCCCACCCGCGGTGATGACGGTACCGTCGCGCGCCTCAGTCCCGGCATGGAAAATTTTGACAGTACCCCCCTGCGTCTCGTCGAGACCGCGGATGGGGTCACCCGTCTGAGGGTGATCGGGATAACCGCCAGTCGCCAGTACGACGCAGAGGGCAGCGCGACTGTCCCAGTCGAGAGCCGTCGGCAGCAGATCGCCGCGGGCCGCAGTCAGCAGAAGCGTATAGAGGTCAGACCGCAAGCGCATCATCAGCGGCTGCGTCTCGGGATCGCCCAGCCGGCAGTTGAATTCCAGCACCTTGGGTCCGGCAGGACCAATCATCAGACCGGCATAGAGAAACCCGCAGTAGGGCGTGCGATCCGTCATCAATCCTTGCGCCGCGGGGCGCATTACTTCGCGCAACACACGTTCGCTCATGGCGGTGTCGAGGATGGGGGTGGGGGAATACGCACCCATGCCGCCGGTATTGGGACCCTGATCGCCGTCCAGCAGACGCTTGTGGTCCTGCGACCCCGCCAGCGGCAAGACTTGACCATCCACCACGATGGCGATGAAGCTGGCTTCCTCCCCCTCCAGAAATTCTTCGATGACGATGGGACCCCATTGCAGGAACTGGTGCACAGCGGCCTCCGCTTCGGCGCGCTCCGCAGCCACGACGACCCCTTTGCCGGCGGCCAGGCCATCCGCTTTGACCACTACCGGCAACGGCTGGTCACGCAGGTAGCTGAGGGCCGCGTCGGTATCGCCAAAACGTCCGTAACGGGCGGTAGGGATACCGTGCCGCGCCATGAAGGTCTTGGCGTGGGCTTTGCTGCCCTCCAGCATCGCCCCGGCGGCGTTGGGACCAAAGACGGGAATGCCGGCCCGGCGCAGCGCATCACCTACACCCGCCACCAGAGGGGCTTCAGGGCCGATGACCACCAGCGTGACGTTCAACGCACGGGCGGCGGCGACCACATGGTCGGCATCCGTCGGCTTCAGG
>DAIEIW010000114.1:0-22903 GCA_027351205.1 Acidithiobacillus sp. | reverse complement strand
AGCTCATAGCAGTTGGGCTTGATCAGGAAGGGGTGATGGGGAAGGGCGTGTTGCAGGAGGGCGCCATGGGCATCGACAATGGATTGTCCGCCGCCGGCGCGGACGCGATCGACCATATCTCCATAGAAATGATCATCCACGCCAGGGGGGACGGAACCGGTGAGTACCGCAAAACCGTCTTTGCACAGGCCCAGAAAGGTTTCCCGGACTTCGGCGAGGGTGAGTTCTGAAACCCGCGGCCCGATGCCGGTGATTTCAAACTGGGTGGCGGGGTCACCCTGCAAAATGGTGGCGTTGACGCGGGTTTCGCCCTCCACATGCACGCAATGCGGATCATCCAGTTGATGCTGCAGCAGCTTCTGTAGCAGTTCGCCGATATTGCCGGCCACGACACAGCAACTATGGGCGTAGACCAGCAGCTCCTTGAGGGCGCGGGCGACATTGATGCCGTTACCGCCGGGATCGTAGCGGGTGGATGTGGCATGGCTCTTCTGGTCCGGGATCAGGTGTGGCACTTCATAGGCGATGTCTACGGCCGGGTTGAGGGTGAGGGTGGCGATGGACGGGGAGGGAGTGTTGCTTTCGGTCATGACGGCATCTCCAGCCGGCGATAATGGACGAGGGCGGCTAGGGCGGCGGAAACCAGACGGGCACGGGCGGGGTCGGCGCGGGAGGTGAGGATGACGGGTACCTTGGCCCCCATCACGATCCCCGCCAGTGTCGCGCCGGCCAGATATTCCAAGTCCTTGGCAAGGATGTTGCCGGACACCAGATCGGGCACCAGCAGGATATCGGCATCTCCGGCCACGGCACTCTGTATTCCCTTGATCTCCGCCGACTCTTTGGAGATGGCGTTGTCGAAGGCGAGAGGGCCGTCCACCAGCGCGCCGGTGATCTGCCCGCGTTCTGCCATTTTCGAGAGACAGGCGGCATCCACCGTTGAGACGATGGCGGGGTTGACCACTTCCACCGCAGAGAGAATGGCGGCTTTGGGTTGGGCAACCTCCAGAATGTGCGCGAGATCAATGGCATTTTGCAGGATGGCTGCCTTGGTGCCGAGGTCGGGTGTGATATTGATGGCGGCATCGGTGATGAGCAGGAGTTTCGGGTACGTCTGGATATCCGCAACAAAGACATGGGAAAGACGACGATCCGTGCGTAGTTTGGCGAGAATGGGGTGGAGGAAGGCGTCGCTATGCAGGTGTCCTTTCATCAGTGCCTTGGCCTCTCCGGCAAGCACCATTTCGACACCTTTTTCCGCCGCGGCTTCGGCACCGTCGGCGTGAATGATATGGAAGTTTGGGCAACTGCCGGAATCGTGCCCCATTTTGAGCAGCAGACTGCGAATCTGTTGTGCGTCGCCGATGAGGATGGGTTCGATGATGCTCTGACTCTTGGCCTCGCAGGCGCCGCGCAATACATGCTCCTCGGCGGCATCCACTACAGCTACGGGGATGTCGTCCAGGGGCGCGACGTCGGCCAACAGCGCATCAAAATGGGCATAGGGCATGTCTGATCTCCTTCTCGCGATGCTTCATTGGGGCAGGGCCGGTCCGTGGTGTTCTTCCAGCGTCAGGCCACGGCCCTGCACACGGAAGCTGTAGGTGAGCGCCAGACCCAACAGGCTGACCGTGCCCATCAGCAGCAGGATCACGGTAACGCCCAGCGCAGACTGGATCACCGGCAGCAGAAAGACGCTGATCGTGGCGCCGATCTTGGCTACGGCGGCAGCGAACCCGGCGCTGAAGGCGCGCACCTGGGTGGGGTACATTTCTGTTGGCAGGATGAACGTCGTCGCATTGGGGCCCGCAGTCATGAACAGATTGAACACCATGAAGCCGCTCAGAATGAGCGGCAGATGGGTAGAGGTGCCTCCTGCCAGCTCCGTCGCAAAATAGAGCAGCCCCATCCCCAGCGTCATGCCGCCAAAACCGATCATCTGCATATGAATCCGTCCCAGCCAAGGCACCATCCAGAGGGAGAGCAGCGAACCGAGGAGGAGGAAGATATCCACCTTGCCGCTGTCCAGGGCATTGGCAAGGTCTCTGCCGACAACACCGGTGATACCGACGTTCTCGCCATTGCGCATGGTGCCGAGCAGGATGGTGGTGAACAGGCCGACGCCATAGGTGGCCACATCCATGAAAAACCAGGGCAAGGTCACCAGAAGGGTGCGGCGCCGGTATTCCGGCGAGAACAGGGTCCGAATGCCCATATGTCGGCCGGGACGGATCTTGGCCACATGGTGGATTTTTTTGCCCAGACGCTGGGCCATGGCGGCGAGCATCGCTTTCTGCCGGGGCGCGATGCGTTCGAGGATGCGGGCGGCTTCGGCGTTCTGACCGCGTCCCATACACCAGCGCACGCTTTCCGGCAGGGTGAGACGGCCCAGTAGATAAGGGAGCACCAGCAGTGCTTCCGCGGCCAGCAACCAGCGCCAGGTGTTGTCTCCGGGATGAGCGCTTTGCAAAAGGACCAGAGCAAACCCGGCCCCTGCCAGCATGCCGACGGATTGCACCGCAATGGAGGCCGCCATCATGCGTCCGCGCCGTCCCTGGGGCATGAACTCCGCCAGATAACTGCTGCCCACCGGGAAATCCATACCGATACCCAAGCCGACCAGTAATTCGGCACCGATGAGTACCGGGGCGTCCTGGGCGAGAGCGGTCAGCAGGGCGGCGATCAGGAGCAGGATCATATCCATGACCATGACCGGCTTGCGCCCCAGGTGATCAGCCAGATGCCCACCGATCAGTGCGCCCAGCACCGTGCCACCCATGAGCATGGCGGCGGCGAGGCCGATGCTGGTGGCGGGCATGGCAAAAATGGGGATGATGAGTGGTAAGGTCACCCCCAGCAGAAACATGGAGACGCCGCTGAGCAGGGTGCCGCCGGTGGATAATGCCCAGATGCGGTAATGAATGGGTAGCAGAGGACTTTCGTCGAGTATCCGGGTCATGCTGGCGTGGTCTGGGTGTATCGGATGTGGAAGTGCATGCTGCGTCTGGCGGTGGCGCGTTTTACCGGATTTCAACGATGCGGCTCCTGTGTCGGCAGGAGCCGGTGGCAATGCCGGGCGATCATCAGGTCTTCATTGGTGGGCATGACGAGGATTTCCACTGGACTATGGGCCACTGATATGCGCGGTTCGGGACCTTCGTTGGCGACCGGATCGATCTCCAGGCCAAGTCCCGTCAGGGGGCGGCAGATGGCCCAGCGGATCGCGGCGGCGTGTTCGCCGATGCCCCCCGTAAAGACGAGGCGGTCCAGTCCACCCAGCACCGCCATCAGTCCCCCGATGGCCTTGCGCGCACTATAGGCGAAAATCTCGACGGCCTGCGCCGCATGGGCATCGTCATTGCGCAGCCCGAGCAGGGTCTGCATGTCGCCGCTGCAGGCCGAAATACCCAGCAACCCGGACAAATGGTTGAGGAGCCGCTCCAGTTGTGCAGCATTATAGCCTTTTTCCTCCATGAGATAGAGCAGGACGCCGGGGTCGAGATCGCCGCTCCGCGTGCCCATCACCAGCCCCCCCGTGGGGGTGAGGCCCATGGTGGTGTCGCGGCACTGGCCGTTATGCACCGCCGCCATGCTGGCGCCGTTGCCCAGGTGGGCGATGATGGTCTTGCCGGTGGCGTGATCGGGGAGTCGGCTGACGATATATTCGTAAGAGAGGCCATGAAAGCCGTATTTACGGACACCTTCATGCCAGAGATTGCGCGGCAGAGGCAGGCGGGCGGCCACTTCCGGGATGCTCTGGTGAAAGGCCGTATCGAAGCAGGCGGCCTGCGGGATCCCGGGCCACACCGCCTGTACGGCCTCGATGGCGGCGATTTCTGCGGGCAGGTGCAATGGGGCAAAGCGCAGGGAGGCGCGCAGATCACCGAGCACCCGGGTGTCCACCAGGCAGTGCGCCTGATGACGGGGTCCGCCGGAGACGATGCGATGGCCAACGCCGTCCGGCGTTGCGTATTGCACCTCGGTCAGGGCTGCGAAAACGGCTTTCAGGGCATCCTGGTGATTGGAAAGGAGCAGTTGCCGGTCGGTGACCGGATCTTGTCCCCGTTGCAGCCACAAGCGTCCGATGCTCTGCCCGATGCGTTCCGCGGCGCCCTCTGCGAGCCTCTCTTCTCCTGCAGCGCCCAGCGCAAAAACGGCGAATTTGATGGAGGACGACCCGCTGTTGAGGCAGAGAATATGGCGTATTGCCGCCATGCTCACGGTTCTCCCCCGCCACCGGCCAGCCAGGACAGATCCTCCAGCCGCTTGCCCAGACGTTGCAGGAAACGCGCGGCATCCGCGCCGAAAATCACCCGGTGATCGCAACTCAGAGTGAAGTCGGTCAGCCCGTCGCTACCCGCCGCCGCAACGGCAAGAATGGCCGAGGCGCCCACCGGCACGATGGCGTTGAATCGCTCTATTTGCGGGAAAACCCCGAGATTGGAGAGGTAAAAACTCGCACCCTGGTAGTCTTCCGGATAAATCCTGCCTTTTTTGACTTTGCCCAGCAGAATGCGCCAGTCCTCTGCGAGTTCTTTGAGCGGCCGTTTGGCTGCGTCGCGCAGCACGGGGGTAATCAGTCCATTCCCGGTGTCTACGGCGATGCCCATATCCACCCGACTGCGCTTGGCCAGTCCCTCCCGGGTCCAGGCGTGGTTAAACCAGGGATCTTCCGCGACGGTCAGGGCGCAGGCGCGGCTCAGAGCAAGGGTCAGGCTGAGTCCGGTCGCCTTGGCGGCGGCATGCAGGGGCGCCATGGCGAAGCGACTGCTGATGAGGAAAGCGGGCGTATTCCGCGTAGCGGACATGTTGCGGGCGACGGCGGCGCGCAGGATGTTGGGACGTTCGATGGTATAAGGTGGTCCCATATGCAGATCGGCATCCTGGGGTGCGAGGGCTGCGGCCAGCACCTGGGCCGCGTGAATGGTGCCATCGGGTCCAGCTTTGACCTGGAGGATGTCGAGTTCCAGATCGCGGGCCAGGGCGCGGGCGTAGGGAGAAGCCAGTAAACCATCGGCATGCGGGGTTTGCGGTGCAACGACGTCCGGCTGGGGGAAGGGAGCGGGCTTCTCCAGGGAGGCGAAATCTGCTTGTGTTGCAGCGGTCGTAGAGGTGGCCGGTGGCAGATTATCCGGCGGTGCGGTCTTTTTCTCTGCAACCGGTCCGGGTGCATCCGAGGGCGGAGCGGGCGGTGTACGTGGTGTGGCGGTTTTGGCCGCGCCGCCCGTATCCGTCTGTGCCGCTTCCGGCGCGTCGGCGATGTAAGCGATCACCTGCCGCACAGGGATATCCGTATCCACAGCGGCCAGAGGGCCAGTGAGATAACCATCGGAAAAGGCTTCCACGTCCAGAATCGCCTTATCGGTCTCCACCTCGGCAACGGCCTCGCCTTTTTTTACCGCGTCACCCACCGACTTGTTCCAGCGCGTCAGGCGGCCGGTCTGCATGGTGTCGGACAATACCGGCATGGTGATTGCGGTTTTCATCGTGCTGCTCCCTTTCCTGCCATCATCTGCCGGGCTGCCTGTACTACGTCGTCTGTCCGCGGGATACTGGCGGCCTCCAGTGTGCCATTGAAGGGGGTGGGGATGTCCATCCCCGCCACCCGCCGGATAGGGGCATCCAGCAGATAAAAACACTGCTCCTGCAGGGTGGCGGCGAACTCCGCTCCGGCTCCGGCAAAGCGGCAGTCCTCCTCGACGATCAGGCAGTGGTGGGTCTGCTCCACTGCCGCGATGCAGGTATCCCAATCGATGGGTGAAAGGCTGCGCAGGTCGATCACAGTGAGTTCGATGCCTTCCGCGGCGAGCGTCTCAGCCGCCTGCAGGGCCAGGGGCAGCATCCGCGAGTAGGCGACGCAGGTGATATCCCGCCCCCGCCGCCGTACCACCGCCTGATGGACGGGTGGAGCCGGTACCATTTCGTCTACTCTCCCCTTGCTGAAATAGAGCAACTCATGCTCCAGAACGATTACAGGATCATCGCTGCGGATGGCCTGGCGCAACTGCCAGTAGGCATCCTGCGGAGTGGCGGGAACCACCATGCGCAGGCCGGGCACGTTCATCAACATATGCTCCAGCCGTTGCGAATGCTGGGCACCTAACTGTTTGGCGATGCCGCCGGGCATGCGGATAGTCAGCGGCATGGGAAACTGTCCCCCGGACATGAAAGGGATCTTTGCCGCCATGTTGACGATGGCGTCCATGGCGAAGAGCGCGAAGTTGATGGTCATGATCTCCACCACCGGGCGCAGGCCCAGCATTGCAGCGCCCACCCCGAGGCCGGTAAAGCTGTTCTCGGAAATGGGAGTGTCACGCACCCGCCATTCGCCGTATTTGGCCATGAGGCCTTCCGTGACCCGGTAGGTGCCGCCATAAAGACCCACATCCTCCCCCAGGGTCAGCACGGTTTCGTCAGCGGCCATCTCGGCATCCATGGCGCGGTTCAACGCCTGCCAGTAAAACATCTCGCTCATCGCGCGACCTCCATGAGGGTTTCGAAACGACGGTTGGAACGGAAGGCCTTCCAGGCATCCTCCATATCCGGTGCGGCGCTCTGTTCGGCAAAAGTTACCGCATCTGCCACTTCCTCCTGAACCTCTCGGCGCATACGCTCGACCGTCGCATCGTCGAGGTGCCCCTCCTGGCAGCAATGGTCGGCAAAGCGGGTTACGCTATTGGCACTGGCTGCGGCAACGGCCTCGATGCCGGGATACGGATACTCCGCCTCATGGACTGCCGCCGCGATGGGGTCGTTGGCCTGGTAGGCATTGAGCTCCACATTCGGGCGATAACTGCCGGAGTCCGCCATGGAGTGCCCCCGGTAACGGTAGGTTTCCAGTTCGAGGAACTGTGGCCCGTCTCCGGCGCGGATGCGCTCCAGCGCCCTCTCTGCCGCTTCATATACGGCGATGACGTTCATGCCATCCGCCTTTTCGGCGGGGATGCCATAGGCGCAGGCGCGTTTGTAGACCTCGGTGATGGCGGAGTGCCGGTGGATCTCGGTGCCGATTTGATAATGGTTGTTTTCGCAGATGAAAAAAATGGGAAGCTTCCACAGGGCGGCCATGTTCAGGGACTCATGAAAAGTACCCTGATTCACCGCGCCATCCCCGAAGAAGCAGAGCACTGCCTCGGGCAGATTGCGGTAGGCCACGGCGTAGCCCGCGCCCAAGGCGATGGGAAAGGTCTCGCCGACGATGGCGTAACCGCCCAGAAAGCGCCGCTTTTTGTCAAACAGATGCATGGAGCCGCCCATACCGCCGCTGATGCCGGTTTTCTTGCCGTGCAGTTCGGCCATGATCTGCCGCGCCGGAATGCCGCGCACCAAGGCATGAACATGCTCGCGATAGGTACTGACCACATAGTCGCCCGGTTCTGCCGCATGCAGCACACCGACCGCCACGGCCTCTTCACCGGGATACAGATGCAAAAAACCGGCGATGTTACCTTGGGCGTAGCCCTGCGCCGCCGCCTCTTCAAAAGCCCGTGCGCGTAACATATCCCGGAGCATGTCCGTCATTTGTGCCCTATCCATGGCTTTCTTCCGGCAAAAACGCATCGACGGCCTCGGTCAGGCGCACCAGATACATGAGCGCCGGGCCGCCATGCATGAGCACTGCCAAAAAGCCTGCACTCATGATTTCATCGCGAGTCGCTCCGGCGGTTACGGCGCCTTTGACATGGAGCGCGATACACCATTCACATTGGGCGGCAACGGACAATGCTACATTGATCAGTTCCTTCTGCGCCTTGCCCAGGGCCGGATTACCCTCGGTCTTCCCCATAAAACCGAGGAACGCATTGATTTCGGCGGGATACTTGTCTTTGAGACGTTCGGTGAGCTGAGCGATTTCGTTGATGCGATCGTTGGCACTCATAACGTGTTCTCCTTAATTCCGATAGGAAAGTGCTTTCAGACGGGCCGGTTTTTGAGGAGGATGCTATGTCCCGTCATTTCTTTGGGCTGTAGCAGACCCATGAGCTCCAGGATGGTGGGGGCGATATCGGCGGTACCACGACCAATACCCAGGTGCACGCCCGGTTCGCCAATCAGCAGCATGGGCACCGGATACACCGTATGCTGGGTGTGTGGCTCACCCGTCACCGGGTCCACCATTTCGTCGCAGTTGCCGTGATCGGCGGTGAGAATGACCTTGAAGCCTTGCCGCTGCGCCGCCTGCAGCACCCGGTGAAACTGCAGGTCGAGGGTTTCCACCGCGCGCAGGATGGCAGGGATTTTGGCGGTATGCCCGACCATGTCGCCATTGGCGAAGTTCACCAGTACAAAGGCATACTTGCCGCTCTCCAGGGCCGCGATGATGCGGTCCGCCACCTGGGAGGCACTCATTTCCGGCTTCAGGTCGTAAGTGGCCACCTGCGGCGAGGGGATGATCTCGCGATCCTCGCCGGGAAAGGGGTCTTCCCGGCCGCCATTGAAAAAATAGGTCACATGGGCGTATTTCTCGGTCTCGGCACAATGGAACTGTTGCTGTCCCGCGTCGCTGACCACTTCGGCCAGGACCTTGACGGGAATTTCCGGGGGAAACAGTACCGGGAACGGGTACTCGTCGTCGTAGGAAGCCATGCACAGGGCACGCCTGGCAGACTCGCCACGGCGGTCGAAGTGGGCGAAGGCCGGCATGGCGATGGCGGCGCTGAGCTGGCGCATGCGATCCGAGCGAAAGTTGAAAAAGAAGACAGGCTCGTCGGCGGCAATACGGTTTTGCTGCGGATCACCAATGACGGTGGGCGAAATGAACTCGTCTCCCTCACCGCGCTTCCAGGCACTGTGAATGGCCGCTTCAGCGGTATCTGCAGTGAGCCCTTCGCCGCGCAGCAGGGCGGCCCAGGCCTTTTCCGTCCGATCCCAGTAGCCGGCACGGTCCATGGCCGTATAACGCCCGCAGACGGTGGCAATGCGCCCCTGGCCCAGCTTGTGCAGGATTTCTTCCACCTGACGGGCGTAGAGATCGGCACACTGCGGCGCTGTATCCCGGCCGTCCGTAATCATGTGGATAACCGGTTCCACACCTGCAGCCACTGTCAGTGGCAAAATGCCCAGCAGATGATCGATATGAGAGTGCACGCCACCATCGGAGACCATGCCTACCAGATGCAGGCGTTTGGCGTCCCTGAGCATATCCTGCCAAGCCGGAATCCGCGCAAAATTGCCGTCCTCCAGGCTATCGGAAATGCGCACCAGATCCTGCAGAAGGACCCGTCCCGAACCCAGGGTGAGGTGACCCACCTCCGAATTGCCGAATTGTCCGTCTGGCAGGCCCACCGCCCGCCCCGAAGCTTGCAGGGCGGTATGAGGAAAGCTGGCGAAGTAGTGATCGAGATGCGGCGTGTGCGCCAGTGCCCAGCCATTGAAAGCGCGATTGGGGTTGAGGCCGAAGCCATCAAAAATTACCAGTAATACTGGGTTGACCTTCATGCCCCTCCGCTCCGCTTTTTTTCCACGTCGAGCACATGCAAGGTCGTCGCCAGCACCGTATCCGGATTCAGGCTCATGGACTGAATGCCGAGTTGCACCAGAAACTCAGCCATTTCCGGATAGTCCGAAGGGGCCTGTCCACAAAGCCCGGAGTGGACGCCGTTACGGGCGCAGCCCTCCACCGCGAGGCGGATCATCTCCTTGACGCCATCGTCCCGTTCATCATAGTCGTAGGCGACGATGGCCGAGTCGCGGTCGACACCCAGGGTGAGCTGGGTCAGGTCGTTGCTGCCAATGGAAAAACCGTCAAAGCGTTGGGCAAACTGATCGATCAGGATGACATTGTTGGGAATTTCGCACATGGCATAGACTTGCAAGCCATTTTCGCCGCGGCGCAGGCCAAACTCCGCCATCTTCGCCAGCACGTCGTCCGCTTCCTTCACCCGGCGCACAAAGGGCAGCATGAGGATGACATTATCCAGCCCCATCTCTTCACGGACCCGCTTCATGGCCAGGCATTCCAGATGAAATCCCTCGGTATACGCCGGATGTGCGTAGCGCGAAGCGCCGCGGAAGCCGAGCATCGGGTTATCCTCCTCCGGCTCAAACCAGCGCCCGCCCAATAATGCGGCATATTCGTTGGTTTTGAAGTCAGACATCCGCACGACCACCGGCTTCGGATAAAACGCGGCCGCGATGGTTCCGATGCCTTCCGACAGGCGTTCCACAAAGAAATCGGCGGGCTGGGCGTAACCCTGGGTCAGTGCCGCCAGTGCGTTGCGCTCATGGACGTCTTCAACCTTTTCCGGATGCAGCAGCGCCATGGGATGGGCTTTGATGGCACTGTTGATGATGAACTCCATCCGCGCCAGGCCAATACCGTCATTGGGCAGCATGCATGTCTGAAAAGCGATTTCCGGGTTGCCGAGATTGATCATGATCTGCGTCTGCGGGCGGGGCAGGGTGGCAAGATCGGTATGGCGGACCGTGAAGGGTAGGGCGCCGGCATAGACACTGCCCATATCACCATCGGCGCAGGATACGGTCACACTGTCGCCATCTTTGAGCGTGGTGGTCGCATGATCGGTGCCGACGACTGCGGGAATGCCCAGTTCACGGGCGATGATGGCGGCATGGCAGGTTCGTCCGCCGCGATTGGTGATGATGGCTGCCGCCTCTTTCATGATGGGCTCCCAGTCCGGGGTGGTGATGTCCGCCACCAGAATCTCACCGGGTCTGAAGTCCGCCAGATGTTTCACATCCCGGATGATGCGCACTGGGCCGGATGCGATTTTGCCACCGATGGCGCGCCCTTGTACCAGTGCAGGGCCCTGACCATCCAGGATGTACTCTTCAAGCACCTGCCCCTTTTTCTGCGAGGCGACGGTCTCCGGCCGCGCCTGGACCATGTAAAGCTGCCCGTCGATGCCATCTTTTGCCCACTCCATGTCCATGGGTCGGCTTTCCTGCATCTTGCGGCTGTAATGCTGTTCGACCTTGATGGCGTAATCGGCGAGGGTCAACACATCCGCGTCGCTGAGGCAGAATGTGTCCTGCTCACGGCGATGGGTGGCGATATTGCGGGTGCTGTGGCGGGTATCTCCTTCCGTATAGATCATCTTGATTTTCTTGCTGCCCAATACCCGCCGCAGAACCGCCTTTTTACCGCGCAGAAACGCTGGTTTGAAGACGTAGAATTCGTCCGGGTCCACGGCGCCCTGCACCACGTTTTCACCCAGTCCCCAGGATGCGGTGATGAAGACCACGTCACGGAAGCCCGTTTCGGTATCCAGAGAAAACATCACGCCGCTGGTCGCTTTATCCGAACGCACCATTTTCATGATGCCGATGGAAAGGGCAACCTTGAAGTGATCAAAGCCCTGGTCGACCCGGTAGTGGATGGCGCGATCGGTAAACAGGCTGGCAAAGCAGCGGCGGCAGGCGTCCAGCAGGGCGGCTTCGCCGGAAATATTGAGGTACGTGTCCTGCTGACCGGCGAAACTGGCGGTGGGCAGGTCTTCGGCGGTCGCAGAAGAACGGACGGCTACGGACAGTGCCTCGCCATATTCCCTGCGCAGTTCGGCGTAGCCCGCGAGTATCTCCGCCTGCAGATCTGCCGGCAGCGGGGCGCTGTAGACGATTTCGCGTGCCCGCGCGCCGCGCCGCGCCAGGTCGGTGACGTTGGTCGGGTCTAAGCCGTCCAGCGCATCATGCAGTGACGGCAAGGCGCCGGCCTGATCCAACAGGTAACGGTAGGCTTCGCTGGTGATGGCGAAACCATTGGGAACCTTCACCCCCTGGGGACTCAGTTCCCGGTAGATTTCTCCCAAAGAGGCATTTTTACCGCCTACCAGAGGCACGTCTTCTATGCGGATATCGTTGAAAAACCTAATATAACGACCAGACATGACGCTCTCCTCCGCAGTAAAACCGATCCCCGGCTCCAGACTAAAGATAGTAGAGGGGGGATAGTTCAGCAAGCGGACGGGCTAGCGGACGGGGGTCAGCGGTTGCCGGAGGGCTTCGGAGATCGGGTGGTGGAGAGCGATTGACCGGCTGGCTCCGAAAATTTCCAGGATATCCGCAGTTCCGGCAGCGGACGGCCCAACAACTGCTCCAGGCGCTCTATTTCCGGGGTGTATATGGCTTGAAGAAAGCTGCGCGCTTCGGCATCCATGGGCGGCTTGCGCCCTTCGCGCAGGAAAATGTTGCGCCAGACGTATTCGCCCCAGGTGCGCGGAAAAAGATGCTCGCCGATATAGCGGCTGATGTGTCCGCTGGCCAGTTGCCGGGCCCAGTTTCCCCGCGGCAGGCGATGGACGTTATGGACGGTTCCCAGATCCATGGCGCGCAATGGTCCGCGGTCGATCTCCAGAAAATCGGCAATCTCCTCCAGCACGGCCAACGGGTTTTTCTTGAGATCCTCGAGGAGACAGACATGCACCTGGCCGGCACCGAATTGCTGCTGGTAACGCATGATCTGTGGGGTATAGCGCCCCAGCTCCACATAAAGCTGCGAGATGCCCCAGCCCTTGTCGGGGCGGGTCCAGTCCCGTTGTAATGCCTCCACGAAGGGTAAGTCGAGTACTCCTTCATTGTAGTCCATGAGGTACTGGGCATGGGCCCGCTGCACCGGATCACGCAGGATGACGATGATCCGTGCATCCGGTTGCACGGCGTGGATACGCTCCGGCGCTTCTTCGCACCAGAGATAGGAGGGGCTGGCGTCCCCTATCCGCGGAAATCGCTCCGCGCCGTGATAAAGCTGCTGATACTGTTCGACATTGCCCACATATTGAATCCAATGCCTTTGTTCCGGAGATGGATGGGGCTGGGTAAAAAAGTGCGGTTCCTTCATCGCCGGCAAAAAAACCTGGGGATGTTGCCGCAGGTAGGCGTAGAGCGAAGTCGTGCCGCTTTTTACCGCACCGATAATATAGAAATTGGGCCATACCGGTTGGGACATCGCGCGGTTCCTTACTGTTCTACGCTGTAAAAATCATGAAAGCCCATCTGCCTGAGTTCGGCGATGACCTGGACCGCAGCGACACCATCCGGCAGCGGGCCAATCTGCACCTTGTAGTATTGCTGCCCGTTCACCAGTCCGGGGACGATGAGCACGCCGCGAATGCCGGCATGAAGCAGACGGTTGCGTTCACGGGTGGCATTGTTGACCCGGTTAAACGCCCCAGTTTGCAGAAAGGTTTGGGATGGCGCCGGTATTTCGGGGGCCATGGGCAATGCTGCCGCTGTAACCGTGCCCTTGGATGTGGCCGCCGGAGGCGCAGCTATCGGTTCCAGAGCCACGATCTCCACTGGGGCGATGCCTTGCCCCGCCATCCCCAGGGCATTGGCCGCTCCGTAGGAGAGGTCCATCGCGCGGCCATCCACAAAGGGGCCGCGATCATTGACCAGCACGATAACACTTCGGCCGTTGCTGAGGTTGGTGACCCGGGCGCAGGTCGGCAGCGGCAGATCCCGGCTGGCGGCACTGAAGGCGCGTGGCCGGAAAGGGGTGCCCATGGCGGTGGTGGAGCCGGACTCCCAGCCATACCAGGAGGCCATGCCGCGCACGGCATATCCGGCGGAGCTGTTCAGCGGCGCATAGATACGGCCGTGAACCTGATAAGGACGGTTATAGGCGGCGCGCAGATCAGGAGCGGGGGTGGCGCAGGTCGCAGAGGCGGACGGCGACGCACTGCTGGGAGTGGGGGATGTCGAGACTCCTGCACAGCCGCTCAGTGCCAGCGCCCACAGTCCCAGCACGGGATAGACGGTACGGCGTGCGCAACTAACGGCCATTCGCGGCCTCCAGCAGATGCACCATGATCTCCGTATATATCTGCGCCAGATGCTCCAGATCGGCGACGGCAACGCATTCGTTGATCTTGTGGATGGTGGCATTGACGGGCCCGAGTTCTACGACTTGCCCGCCCAACTGGGCAATGAAGCGCCCGTCCGAGGTGCCACCGCCAGTGGACAGTTGGGCCACGCGTCGTTCTACGGCTTGCAAGGCCTTTTGGGTAGCAGCTACCAAGGGGCCCGGCGCCGTAAAGAAAGGCGGACCGGACAGTTGCCAGTCAATGGTGTAGCGCATGGCGGAGGCGTCAAGGATTTTGTGGACCCCCGCCTGCAAAGATTCCGGCGTGGACTCCGTGGAAAAACGGAAATTAAAATCCGCCTGCAACTGGCCGGGAATGACGTTGTTAGCCCCGGTACCCGCGTGGATATTGGAGAACTGCAGGCGGGTAGGCGGGAAAAAATCATTCCCCGCATCCCAGGACTGATCCACGAGATCCGCGAGTGGGCGGAAGGCGCGATGGATGGGGTTATCGGCCTTGTCAGGGTAAGCCACATGGCCCTGTATGCCGTGTACCGTCAGGCGCCCGTTCAGCGAACCGCGCCGGCCATTTTTGATGACGTCCCCCAGCACCTTTTCGGAGGAGGGCTCGCCTACTACGCACCAGTCGATGGTCTCCCCATGCTCCTGCAGCCAGTCCACCACATGGCGAGTGCCGTGGGTGGCGATGCCTTCTTCATCGGAGGTGATCAGAAAGGCCAGACGACCGAAATGCCCCGGATGCAGGGCGACAAAACGCTCTGCGGCGACCACCATGGCCGCGAGACTGCCCTTCATGTCGGCAGCGCCACGCCCATAGAGCATGCCGTCGCGGATGACCGGCTGAAAGGGGTCGTTTCGCCATTCCGCGAGCGGTCCGCTGGGGACTACATCCGTATGCCCCGCAAAACAAAGTCGTGGACCGGCGCCACCCCGCTCCGCCCAGAAATTCTCCACCCCGTTGGCAGGCAGACGCGTCACCCGAAAACCCACAGCCTCCAGCCGGGCGATCATCAGATCCTGACAGCCCGCATCCTCCGGCGTCACCGAAGGGCGGGAAATCAGGTCTTCAGCCAGTTCCAGTACGGCGCTCTTGCCCATGGGGCGCTCCCTCAGATATCGCGGAGAATGGCGTTGATGCCCACTTTGCCAAGAGTCTTGGCATCCACTTGTTTGACGATGACCGCGCAGTAGAGGCTGTAGCTGCCGTCATTGGAGGGCAGGCTGCCGGAAACCACCACCGAACCGGCGGGCACCCGTCCATAGGTGATTTCGCCGGTTGCACGATCATAAATGCGCGTGCTGGAGCCGATAAAGACGCCCATGGAGATGACCGAGCCCTCTTCAACGATCACGCCTTCCACCACTTCCGAGCGGGCACCGATGAAACAGTTGTCCTCGATGATGGTAGGGTTGGCCTGTAAGGGCTCCAGCACGCCACCGATGCCGACACCACCGGACAGATGCACATGCTTGCCGATCTGGGCGCAGGAGCCGACCGTAGCCCAGGTGTCCACCATGGTACCCTCATCCACATAGGCACCGATATTGACAAAAGACGGCATCAGCACGCAGTTGCGACCGATAAAGGCCCCGCGCCGCACCGTGGCGGGCGGCACCACCCGAAAACCGCCGGTACGGAAATCGTTGCTGTTATAATCGGCGAACTTGCCCGGCACCTTGTCGTAAAAATTGGTCTCGGCCCCCGGAATCCGGGCGTTATCCTGCAAACGGAAGGAGAGCAGCACCGCCTTCTTGATCCACTGATGGGTGATCCATTGGCCATCGCGCTTTTCGGCCACCCGCAGGACGCCCTTGTCCAGTCCTTCGATGGTCTGATGCACGGCTTCCCGAAGCTCTGCGGGGGCCTGTTTGGGGGAAATCTCCGCACGATTTTCCCACGCGGCGTCGATCATGGTGGCAAGACTCTGGCTCACACGAACTCCTTGATTAATAGTTGTTAACAGTGGAAATAGGATGCTGTTCCATAAAGCGACGCATGCGCTGCAGCCCCTCGACGCAATCTTCCAGGCTGCCGACCAGCGCGATGCGGACCCGATCCTGGCCGGGGTGGACGCCGTGGGCATCCCTTGCGAGATATGCGCCGGGCAGACAGCGCACATGTTCTGCCGCATAGAGGGCGCGCACGAAGGCTTCGCCATCGCCGACCCGCGGCCAGAGATAAAAGCCGCCGGCGGGTGTCTCGATGGGTAATAATGCACCGAGAATGTCATGGGCGGCGGCGAATTTGCGGGCATAATCGGTGCGCGTGTGCTGCACGTGCTGCTCGTCCTGCCAAGCGGCGATGGCTGCAGCCTGGATGAAGGGCGGGGTGGCCGCACCCAGATAGGTGCGGTAACGAATAAAGGCCTTGAGAATATCGGCATCACCCGCCACAAAGCCACTGCGCGCTCCGGGAATGCTGGAGCGCTTGGAGAGACTGTGAAAAGCCAGCACCTGCGCAAGGCTGCCCGTCGCTGCCGCCGCCTCCAGAATACCGGCGGGTGCCTGCCCTTCAGGATACAGTTCACTATAACACTCATCAGCGGCGAGCACGAAGCCATGTTGCCGGGCTTTGCGGATCAGCCAGCCCAGGGTTTCCAGTGACAGGGTCGCCCCTGTGGGATTATGGGGCGAGTTGATGTAGAGCAACGTGCAGCGTGCCCAGACCGATTCCTCTACCGCGGGAAAGTTCGGCTGCCCGCTCACATCGCAGTTCAGATAATAGGGTTCCGCTCCCGCCAGCAGAGCGGCTCCTTCATAGATCTGATAGAAGGGATTGGGTAACAAGACCAGGGGCTTGGGGGCTTGACAGGGCGGCAGCACCGCCTGCGCGATACTGAACAGGGCCTCGCGGCTGCCGTTGGCGGGAATGATGTGCCGCTCCGGATCCAGAAAACCGGCGGGCAAGGCAAAGCGCCGGGTTGCCCAGTCCGCGATGGCCCGGCGTAAACGCAGGTCGCCCAGCACCTTGGGATACTCCGCGAGACCATGCAGGTGCTCGATGATCGCTTCACTGACTATGGCTGGCGCCGGGTGGCGTGGTTCACCGATGGAGAAGTCGATGGGCTCCTTTGCTGGCGGTGTTGTTCCTGCCAGCAGCGCGCGCAAGCGCTCGAAAGGATAGGCCTGCAAGGTCTCCAGCAGGGGATTCATGGAATCTGTCTTCATAGGATGCGATTCTGGGGCAAGGACGGCGGTGATGACAAGCCCCGAAACTTTCCTGGAGCGAACGCCGGATTCCGCGTGACGCTAAAGGGCTGGGATTTTGCCGGATTATGCAGGACAATGCGGCGGGATTGAAATCGCCTTTTTCCAGATGGGACCACCGATATTCACCAGAACAGTCTGCCTGCGTTTGCGTTTCGCCAGAGCTTTCCCGCCATTGCCCTGCTGCTCGGTTCCAGCCTATGGGGCGTACTCTGGTGGCCGCTCCGCTATTTTCATGGAGCGGGCCTGCACGGCGCGTGGCTGATTTTTACCGTTTACCTAATGCTGGCGCTTCCCGCCGGGTTGTGGTCCTGGAATCGTCGTCATGAGCTGCGGCAGCACGGACGCACTCTGGTCGGACTGTTCCTGCTCGGTGGCTGGACCAATGTGGCCTTCATGCTGGCGCTGGTGCATGGCGAGGTCGTCCGTATTTTGCTGCTCTTTTATCTTTCACCGGTTTGGGCCATTTTTTCCGCACGGATTTTTTTGAAGGAGGCGATCGGCTGGCGCGGCGTCCTTGCGGCCCTGCTGGCAGTAGCCGGGTCGGCTCTGGTGGTCAGCAATGGCCGGGGGTTTTCTTTTGCGGACCTCGATATGAATGACTTGCTTGCCATATCTTCGAGCCTCGCCTTCGCCCTGAGCAATGTCATTCTGCGTGCGGACACGGCACTCGGTGATATGCATCGCGCCACTGCAGTATGGTGGGGCTGTGTGCTGCTTGCCTTGCCTTTTGCGCTTTTTCAGCGGTTACCGGCACTACCCCTGCCGGAATATGGTTATCTGGTGGCCTTTTCCTGGCTGTGGATTGCCGGGGCGACGGTGGCGGTGCAATTCGGTGTCGCGCGGATGCCGGTGAGCGTTTCGGCGGTGATCATGCCTTTTGAGGTCATCGTGGGCGCACTATCAGCCTGGTGGTTGGCCGGGGAAGCACCGACGCTTCTCGAATCGTTCGGGGGTATCCTGATACTGACTGCGGCGCTTCTGCAGATTACCCGTAGCCCGGGGCATCCGGTTTTACTCGGGGGCGTCGAAATGGAGAAGGGCGAACTCTAACTGTTCACTGCGCTGGATGATTTGGTCGGCACCCCAGTGCTGCGGGTCGTTGTCGGCCTCGATGTAACCCCAGGCTGCTGCCCAGCAGCGGGTTCCCGCGCCCCTACCTGCTGCCATATCGCGCGGATCGTCGCCGATCATGAGGCTGCGGGCCGCGCTGGCCCCCATCTCGGCGAGGGCACGGGTGACCGGCAGTGGATCAGGCTTGGCGTGCGTCGTCGTATCGCCGCTGACGATGGCGGCGGGAGCAACGGGTAGTTTGAGCGCGCTCAGCAAAGGCAGGGTCAGAAACCCCGGTTTATTGGTTACAACACCCCATGCCATGCCGCGCTCCGACAGGGTCGTCAGTGCTTTTGCCATACCCGGGAAAAGAGTGCTCCGTTCGCAGATATGGGCGGCATAAATTTCCAGAAACTCCGCTCGCAGGGGCGCAAAATCCGGGTCCTCCGGCTGCACCTGAAAAGCTACCCGCAAA
Source organism: Acidithiobacillus sp. (assembly GCA_027351205.1). GTDB lineage: Bacteria > Pseudomonadota > Gammaproteobacteria > Acidithiobacillales > Acidithiobacillaceae > Acidithiobacillus. Next base: position 4,388 of record DAIEIW010000114.1, on the reverse strand, counting down.
AGGCCGCGGGCGCCCTGGGAAGCGACCGGGCGGAGCATTTCCAGGGGTATGGCCGGCAACCCGCGTTCGATACGCATCCGGTTGGCTGTGGCTCCGAGATCCGGAGCCGTATCCACCAGGGTGCCATCGAGATCGAAAAGTACGGCCGCCTGTTCAGACATCCGGGACTGCTTTGCGCGCATGGCTCAGGTAGTTGACGCTGACATCATCGCTCAGACGTCCGCGGTGACGGATCGGATCAAAGTGCATGCCCTTGAGGGCCATGGTCTGCAGATGACTTTGGTGGGTCATGGCCAGCAACTCGCTGGGCCGGATGAACTTCCGATAGTCGTGGGTTCCGCGCGGAAGCAGCCCAAGCACGTATTCGGCACCGACTATGGCCATCAGATAGCTTTTGGGGCCGCGATTGAGGGTAGCAAAAAAGGCATCTCCGCCGGGACGCAGCATGCGGGCGCAGGCATCCACCACGGCGGCAGGGTCCGGCACATGCTCCAGCATTTCCATGCAGGTCACCACGTCGTAATACTCCGGTTTTTCCGTGGCCAGATCCTCAACGGCGATCAGCCGGTAGTCGATGTGGAGATGGTTGGCATCCGCATGGGCGCGCGCCACGTCCAGGCCGTCCTCTGCGAGATCGATCCCGGTAACCTCCGCCCCCTGACGCGCCATGGCTTCGGCGAGCAGTCCGCCCCCGGTACCCACGTCCAGCACCTTTTTGCCCGCCAGCCCGCCACAGCCTCTGGCGATAAAGTCCATGCGCAACGGGTTGATTTCATGCAGGGTACGAAATGGCCCACCTGTATCCCACCACTGGCCGGAGAGGGCGTCGAATTTGCTGACTTCAGCCTGATCACTATTCATCTGTCACTATCCTTTTCACGAATGCGCTCTACCCAGCCCCGGACGCGTGCGAACAGTTCCTGCGTGTCCCAATCCACGGCTCGTCCTTCGACGACACGCGGATTACCGTTTACCCAGACATGGCTGACCTGATCGCGGCCCGCACAATACACCACCTGCGAGACCGGATCGTACACCGGATAAGTCGCCGGGTGATCCAGGTCAATGGCGATGCAGTCGGCGGCCTTGCCGGGTTCCAGGCTGCCCGTTTCCGCCCCCCAGCCGATGGCTTCCGCGCCTCCCAGGGTTGCAGCCTCCAAGGCCTCCCAAGCAGGGAAAGCGGTGGGATCCCCACTCACGCCTTTCGCCAACAAGGCCGCAGTGCGCAATTCACCCAGCATGTCGAGGTCGTTGTTGCTGGCCGCGCCATCGGTACCGATCGCCAGCGGGGTGCCCTGTTTGCGCAGGGTGGCCACCGGTGCCATTCCCGAGGCCAGCTTCAGATTGGATTCGGGGCAGTGGGCTACCTGCAGGCCGCTATTCCGGCAGATCGCCAGGTCCTCTTCATTCAACCAGGTCATGTGAACGGCAAGAAAGTCTTGATTCAATAGCCCCAGCCGGGCCAGCCGCGCCAGCGGTCGCGTGCCGTCTCGGGCGATGGCCTCATCGATTTCATGCGCTGTCTCGTGGACGTGCATATGCAGGGGCAGTTTTTCGCTGGCGGCCAGATCGCGCGCGCCGCAGAGCCCCGCATCGCCCACCGTGTACGGCGCGTGGGGCGCGATGCTCTGGTGGATGAGGGGCATCCGGCGCAGGCGCGGCAACAAGTCTGCAGCCAATTGCAGACAGACGTCGGCATTCGCCGCGTAAGCCGTGGGGAAGTCGATGACGACATGTCCGATGGTGGCGCGCATGCCCATACGCTGGGCGACTTCCGCTGCGGCTTCCGGAAAGAAATACATGTCATTGAAGGTAGTGGTGCCGCCGCGCAGCATCTCTGCAACAGCCAGTTCGGTGCCCATGGCCACGAATCCGGGGCTGACAAAACGACCTTCCACAGGCCAGATATGTGCGTTCAGCCACGTCATCAGCGGAAGGTCATCCGCGAGTCCGCGCATCAGGGTCATGGCCGCATGGGTATGGGCATTGACCAGTCCGGGCATCAGGACATGTTGGTCGAGGTGGGCCGTGCTGGCCGCGGTATAGCGCGTGAGTATTTCTGCGGCGGGACCGATGGCAACGATACGCCCATTCCGCACCGCCAGCGCGTGATCGTGGAGCACGATGCGCGGGCGAACCGGTACTACCCAACGCGCGCGAATGACCTGATCAACCGACTGCATTCCCGATTTCTCCAAACCCACACCGGACCCCTGCCTTCTGGAAACGGAAGGCACCATATTAGCACAGGGGTGGCTCCGGATCAGCCGTTGATAATCCGACTGATCGCCTCGGCATAGGCCCATACCGTTGCCGAGTAATAGGTATTCGAGTTGTAGCCCATGATGGCGTAGAAATTCGGGTAGGCGATGAACAGGGTCGGGCCATGCTCTGTCTGCAGACGCAGCAGGCCTACGGGCGTGGATCCCGGAAGTCCTGAAGGCGCCTCCGGACGGATGCCGACGGCGCGTAGTTGCGCGAGCGGGTGCCTGCCTTGCAGGAATGACGCTACGTTCGTCCTCCGATTGCCGGATACCCGGCTCAGCACCGGCTGTCCCGGCCGCCAGCCGTGGCCACGGAAGAAGTTGGCAGTAGAAGCGAGGACGTCGGCAGGTGAGTGCCACAGATTAGGCATCGGCCCGCCGGGTGGATCATTCCATGTGACCCCGTAGCGCAGGTAACTGCTGGCGAGAAACTGGGACATGCCCATGGCACCCGCCTGTGAACCCTGGAGTGTCCCCGGAGGGACGCCCAACCGCTGCGCGAGCTTCAGGGTTTCCGCGGTTTGATGCAGAAAAAACCGGCGCCGACCCGGTAATGCCAATGCCAGGCTCAAATTGCTGTTGAGCACGGAAAAATTGCCCAGAAAAGTCCCGAAACCGGTTTCGATATTCAGGATACCCATCAGAATCGGTCCGGGAACCCCGTATTTTTGACTGACGGCCTGCAGTAACGCGGCGTGATCGCGCCAGAACTGTACACCCCGGTCCAGACGGTTCCGCTGCAAAAAACGATCCCGATAACGCCACCATGGATAGGGTGTCGCGGGAGCGGCGGAAGGGGGTGTGGGTGTCATCATTTCCACTGCGCGGACATTGAAACGGGCGTTTTGCAGGGCAGGGATCACATAGCCGGGGGGCAGGCCATCCCGCTCCTGCAGGTGGCAGGCGATTTCCTGCATGCGTTGCTGATATCGGAGCGGGAAATGCTGGAATGCTACATTGCTGACACAGGTGCTGCCAGCCTTCGGGGTGAGCGCGGCGCTGGGTTGCTCGGTCACGGGTGCTGCGGGCAGCTGTGGCGGGGCTGGTGCTGTGACCGCCGGTACAGCCGGTGGATTCACCGGGCCGACGTTGGTCGCGCAGGCCGATGAGGCTGCGGCTATGCAGGTCGCCAGTATCGTCTTCGGAAGTAAGGCCCATTTTTTACGCATGACATTTTCACCCACGAAGATTCCGGAAATATTTGATTGAAATGGCTGGGTCAAGGGGCCCGCATCGCCAGCAGTTCAGGGGGCATGGGACGCCGCACACCATCCAGACGCTCCGCCCAGTAAGGAATTCGCAAGCTTTGTACCGCCACGCCCTGACGGGGGTTCAGAGCGCTGACGAACTGATCGCCGCCGATATAGATGCCGACATGGGAGAAGGGCTGGCCCATGGTGTTGAAAAATACCAGATCACCAGGACGAATGCGCCTGGGGTTTACCGAAGGCAAGGCGGCCGCTTGGGCAAAAGAGGTTCGGGGAATGTTTACGCCGGCGCGGCGTAACACATACTGAATAAACCCGCTGCAATCGAACCCCGTCCGAGGGTTATCTCCACCCCATTGATAAGGCTTGCCAATTTCCGCGATCGTATGCACGAGCACGGCATCGAGTATGGTGGTTTCCGCACGATTGTCGTAAGCGGATGATGCGTTATCGGAAGAACGGTCTGCTGGCGGCGGCGTCATGGTGGCACAGCCGTTGAGGGCCATGGTCAGCAAAAGCAGAAGTCCGCCCCCACGCTTCACTGAACCCACAGGTAACATAACGCGTTGCTTTCGCATCGTCCTCTTCCCCCTTCTTTTCTCTATGAAAATGTAGATAGCCCAAATGTGCCAGTTTGGCAAGTGGAACTTCACAGGGGAAGTTCTGGCCATTTCCTGAAGTGCCAGTTCTGGTTCTGCAGCAGTTCTTGACGCACGTTGCACAGAAGGCTAGGATACGCGCACTTTTCCCCGGTAGCTCAGTCGGTAGAGCGGGTGACTGTTAATCACTAGGTCGGCAGTTCGAGCCTGTCCCGGGGAGCCAAAAGAATTAGGCACTTAGCATGTTTTGCTGGGTGCCTTTATTTTTATGGGCCAATCCAGGGCTAATCTGGGTGGTGCATCCTGACTGGACCGGG
>DAIEIW010000090.1:0-16268 GCA_027351205.1 Acidithiobacillus sp. | reverse complement strand
AACTCCTGCAACGCATCCTCGAAACCCGCCGCAGCCAGTGGCAAGGCAAGGGCAAATACAAAGAACCCGCTGCACCGGACACCACCGGCCTCCCCGAATTGCCGGAGGGATGGGTGTGGGCGACCGTCCAGCAGTTAGCGGAAGTACGACTCGGCAAGATGCTGGATAAGCAGAAACACAAGACCGGAAGTGAGCTACCTTACTTGCGAAACATCAACGTGCGTTGGAGTTCAGTTGAGACTGGCGATCTACTGACCATGTATTTCGAAGATGATGAACTTGATAGATATGGCCTCAGATGTGGCGATGTCTTGGTTTGTGAAGGGGGAGAGCCGGGCAGGGCTGCTATGTGGGATGGTCGCGTGCCCACAATGAAATATCAAAAAGCGCTCCACCGGGTACGTTTCGTACCTGGCTATGACGGGGGGCTGCTCGTCGCCTATCTCGAATACTTAGCGAAGAGCGGTCGACTTGAACGTTGGTTTACTGGTAGCACGATCAAGCATTTCACTGGCGAGTCTTTTGCTTCACTTCCAATTCCCTTGCCACCTATTGCAGAGCAGGGTTTAATCATCGAGGAAATAGAACGCCTACTTTCCCTGGCCGACGAAGCCGATGCCCAGGTTAACGCCAACCTCCAGCGCACTGAGCGCCTGCGACAATCAATACTTTCCAAAGTGTTTTCGGGAAATATGCAATGAGCCAAGGGCTTCCATCACACTTTATTGACCTAGTGCGAGATGCACTCCTGAAGTCATTCTGGCGCAAACCGACATTACGTCAGTTTCTTCAACGCCATCACGTCAAAGAATCTTTCCTGGCGACCTGGGCCGCAGACGAAACGAAGCGTGACCTACTTGACCGTCTGTTCCCAAAATTGGAAGTAACTGACCGAGGGCAGCAGGTCATCAAACAAATGGCAATTTCTCTTGCTGACCAAATCGCGTTTCCAGACCTGAAAGGCTGGGAAGATGAAGAGTTGAAGCAAAAGGCAGCTACGGAGGCAGTGGCGGCACTGAAGGCCTACCTCAAGAAAGCAAAAGAGGAGGAGAACAGCCTCAAGGAGCGCGAGGCCATTCGTGAAGCTGCACTACGCCAACGTGAAGAAACAAGGAAGCACGCCCAAAATCTCCAAACTTTGCAGACACGCCTATTTGAACTGTTGCCAGCTCAAGGAACACAACAAGGTGGTTATGATTTTCAGACATGGTTTTACGATCTTGTGGACTTCTATGAGATAGCCTGCAAAAGGCCTTACGTTAGTTCAAGTCGCCAAATAGATGGGACTGTAACAGTAGATGGGACCACCTATCTGGTGGAGCTCAAATTTACCCAGAGCCAATCGGGCGCCACTGATATAGATAGCCTTCTCGCAAAGCTCACGAATGTTGCTGACAACACGATGGGGCTATTCGTTTCGATGCCAGGCTATAGCAGTGTTGCAATTGACCAAGCATCAGGGAAGAAAACCCCTTTGCTTCTAATGGACCATGCCCACGTAATGGCATTACTGCAAGGCACATGGAAACTTGATGAACTTATTTCGCGCTTGCGTCGACACGTGTCGCAGACCGGTGAAGCATATCTGGCAATGTCGAGGGTGGCGTAATGAATACCAACACCATCGTCCGAAAACCCTGGAGCTACTGCAACGTCCTGCGCTACGGTGACTACGTCGAGCAGCTCACCTATCTGCTGTTCCTGAAGATGGCCGACGAGCGCAGCCGGCCGCCCTACAACCAGCCCAGCCCGGTGCTCGCCGCCTATGACTGGCCCAGCCTGGTGAAAAAGGACGGCGACGAGATGTTCGACCACTATCGCCACACGCTGGAGGAGATGGGCAAGCAGAAAGGTTTGCTCGGCCTGATCTTCACCAAGTCGCATGGAGGATCCGTTCATGAAATTTGAATCCTTCCAGGCGGGCGTATTGCGGCAGCGCTATCAGTACAAGAGCTTCGAGCCGGTTCCGGTAAACCATGAGTGGGTGTGGGAAGACGCCACCATCAACGCCTTGCTGGAGGCGGCCAATCGGGCACTGGGTGAGCTGAATGCCTTTTCCCTGATCGTGCCGGACATCGACCTGTTCATTGAAATGCACGTGGTCAAGGAGGCGCAGACGTCCAGCCGTATCGAGGGCACCCAGACCGGCATTGGCGAAGCGCTGATGTCGGAAGAGCAGATTCAGCCGGAAAAGCGCGATGACTGGCGCGAGGTGCGCAACTACATCGACGCGGTGAATATTGCCATTGCCGAGTTGAAACATCTGCCGCTGTCGAACCGGCTATTGAAGCAGACCCATGAAATCCTGATGCACGGGGTGCGCGGCGAGCACAAGCAGCCGGGGGAATTCCGCACCAGCCAAAACTGGATCGGCGGCTCCAGCCTGACGGATGCGGTATTTATCCCGCCCCATCCGGACGGCGTGCCGGATTTGATGAGCGACCTGGAGGCGTTCTGGCACAACGAAGGCATCGTGGTGCCGCACCTGATCCGGGTGGCCATCAGCCACTATCAGTTCGAGACGATCCACCCTTTTCTCGACGGCAATGGCCGTATCGGACGACTGCTGATCCCCTTGTACCTGGTCAGCCATGGCGTGCTGGCGAAGCCTTCGCTCTATCTGTCGGACTTCTTCGAGCGCAATCGGGCAAGCTACTACGACGCGCTGATGCGGGTGCGGGTGTCGAATGATCTGATCCACTGGGTGCGTTTTTTCCTGCAGGGCATGGCGGAAACCGCCACCAAGGGGCGAGAAGTGTTCCAGCAGGTGCTGGCCCTGCGCACCGAGGCCGAGCACGCCGTGCTGGAACTGGGCAAGCGGGCCGCCAACGCCCGGCAGTTGCTGAATCTGCTGTACCGCAAGCCGGTGGTGTCGGCTGCCGATATCGAAAGGGCGTTGTTCGTCAGCACGCCGACGGCCAATGCCCTGATTCGGGATTTCGAGAGGCTGGGGATGCTGCAGGAGATCACCGGGCAGCAGCGGGGACGGGCTTATGCGTTTGATCGTTACCTACGACTGTTTGTTAGTTAATGGAAAATTATTTGCCTTAACTTATGTGGTGGGTAAGTTAAAGGGGCGCGGGATGGATCTGCATGCGCCTGTCTCGCCCGCTGGTGAATAAAAGGAAGCCATGTCGTGAACACCGCCACCATCGTCCAAAAACTCTGGAACTATTGCAACGTCCTGCACGGTGACGGCATGAGCTATGGCGACCATGTTGAGCAGTTGACGTATCTGCTCTTTCTTAAGATGGCCGACGAGAGGATCAGGATATCGTACAATCAGCCGAGCCCGGTGTGCTGCCGGCTGCGACATCCTGTGTTGGCGGGACGGGGTTCGGCTTTCCCATCGCAATTATTATGACACCTGTGCTCTCATGACCTTCGTTCAAGCCACCCAGGGAAAGTCGGTAGCTTTGTCATAACTTCCCGACCTCCTTCAGCGCCGCCTCCACTGTGCTGAGCGGCAGCAGCAACGACTCGGGCGCATCCAGCAGTGGCAGGGCGCCATAGGCCTTGTACCAAGCGGCCACGTGTTCGTTCTTAGCATCGATCAGCAAGGCGACGCCGCCGATTTCGGTCGCCGCCATGATGCAGCGGCGACCGGCGACGAGCAATAATTGTCCACCCAGGCCGTGGCCCTGCACGGTTTTGTCCACAGCCAGACGCCCAAGACGGAAGACCGGCACGTCGTAGCGGGCAAGGCCTTCTTTCACCAGCGCGGGCGTGTGCGCGTAGTCGATGGAGGCCGGGCTGAGGCTGTAGAAACCCAGGACACGTTTATCGTCTCCTATGGGCGTGGCGACGAAGGTTTTCGCGCCGCCTTTCTCGTGGCTTTGGCGGGCGTGGTGTCGCAGAAAATCGTTCAGTTCCGCCTCGCCACAGTCGAAGGCCGCGCGGTCGTGGGCCTTCGAGATGGGCGCTTCCTGCCAATCGGGCAGGTTCATACGCCTTCAGGCAGGCGGCGCGCCGCCGCCAGGAGTTTGGCATTGGGCGCCGGCGGGTTCTCCAGCACATCGAGCACCCGCAGGCTGTCGCGCTCGGACAGGGCCAGGTGCTCCGCCTGTTCGATGACCTTGCGGGCCGCGTCCAGCGCATGGCGCAGAATGAAATCGGTCATATCGGTATGTTCGAGGGCCACTGCACGCATGAGGGTCGCCTTGTCGTCCGGGCGAACGCGCAGAGCAAGTCGGTTATTGTTTTCAACGATGGCACGGGGCATGTCTGGCTCCCTTGATGTATGTATTCAAATTGTACAAATATACGATTGGTCCCGCAAGCTTGTATAGTTTCAAACTACACGTTCTGGAAACACGCATGCCGAGTTTTCTGATATTGACGGCGCCAAGGGTGCGCACTTAAACTGGTCTAAGACTGGTTGAAAGATGGGGGTGTCTGATATGCCCGAGATCGGCGCCTATGAGGCGAAGACGCATTTGTCCGAGATCTTGGAGCGGGTGCGCAAAGGGGAATGTTTCACCATCACCAAGCATGGGCAGGCGGTGGCCGAGTTGCGGCCGCCCATGGGCCAGGGGCTGGAGGAACGGCGGGCCGCCGTGGCGCGCATGAAGGCGTTCCAGGCCAGCCATGACTTGGGGGTGTTTCGTTGCGCGAGTTGATCGACGCGGGACGCAAATACTGATGGCTTTTGTCGCGGATGCTTCCATGACCCTGGCTTTGTATCTTCGGGATGAAAATGCCGAAGCCGCCAACCGGGTGCGGGAGCGGCTGCTGGGGGAGGGCATTTGCGTTCCCGCGCATTGGGCGTTGGAAATCTGCAATGCACTGCTGGCCGCCGCGCGGCGCGGTCGCATCACCATGCAGGAGTTGCGCGAACTGGTGCCCGACCTGCGCCTGCTGCCGGAGACCATAGACCATCAGACGGATGCCGCGGCGTGGTCCGCCACCTTGGATCTCGCCGAGGAACACCGCCTGACGGTCTACGACGCCGCCTATCTAGAACTGGCTTTGCGGCGGAAGCTGCCACTTGCGACGCTGGATAAGCAGCTCCATGGAGCGGCTCTCGCCTTGGGCATTGCGCTCGTGCCAGAGATAAAAAATGACGACCGCTAGACCGGGAAAACCATGAACACCGCCACCATCGTCCAAAAACTCTGGAACTACTGCAACGTCCTGCGCGACGACGGCATGTCGTATGGCGACTACGTCGAACAACTCACCTATCTGCTCTTCCTCAAGATGGCCGACGAGCGCACCAGGGCCCCGTACAACCAGCCGAGTCCGGTGTTGCCGGGTTACGACTGGGAGAGTCTGCGCTGGCGGGATGGGGATGTGCTTTTCGACCACTACCGTCATGTTTTGGAGCGGCTCGGCAACGAGAAGGGGCTCTTGGGGCTCATCTTCAACAAGTCGCAGAACAAGTTCCAGGACCCGGTCAAGCTGCGGCGGTTGATCGTGGACCTCATCGACAAGGAAACCTGGGTGTCGATGAGCGCCGACGTGAAGGGCGATGCCTACGAAGGCCTGCTGGAGAAGAACGCGCAGGACACCAAATCCGGCGCGGGGCAGTACTTCACGCCGCGCCCGCTGATCCAGGCTATCGTGGACGTCATGGCCCCCAAGCCCGGCGAAACCGTCTGCGACCCGGCCTGCGGCACCGGCGGCTTTCTGCTGGCGGCCCACGACTATGTGGTGAAGCACAACCCGAACTTGACCCGCGACCAGCGCAGGAAGCTCAAGGAGGAAAGCTTCAAGGGCTGGGAGCTGGTGCAGGCGACCGCCAGGCTGTGCGCCATGAACATGCTGCTGCACGGTATCGGCAGCCAGGACTTCGAGCCCATCGTGGTGGCCGACTCGCTGGCTGCCGACCCCGGCGACCGCTTCGACCTGGTGCTCACCAATCCGCCCTTCGGCAAGAAGAGCAGCACCACCATCGTGGGCGAGGAGGGTAAGGTCAGCAAGGAGCGCGACATCGTCGAGCGCGGCGACTTCTGGACCACCACTTCCAACAAGCAGATCAACTTCGTCCAGCACGTCAAGACCCTGCTCAAGCAGAATGGCCGCGCCGCCGTGGTGGTGCCGGACAATGTGCTTTTCGAAGGCGGCGCCGGCGAAACCATCCGCCGCAAACTCCTGCACGACTGCGACGTCCACACCCTGCTGCGTTTGCCGACGGGCCTGTTTTACGCCCAGGGCGTAAAGGCGAACGTGCTGTTCTTCGACAAAAAGCCGGCCTCCGAGACAGCGTGGACGCGCAAACTTTGGATCTACGATCTGCGCACCAACAAACACTTTACCCTCAAGACCGACCCGCTCAGGCGCGAGGACCTGAACGATTTTGTGGATTGTTACCGCGGAAATGGCAGCCGGAGTACGGAGCAGGGGGAAGGGCGTTGGCGATCCTTTGACTACGAAGATCTGGTCAACCGCGACAAGGCGAGCCTGGATATCTTCTGGCTCAGGGATGACTCGCTGGAGGACGCCGATAATCTGCCTGCCCCCGAACTGATCCTGCAGGAGATCATGGAGGATCTGGAAGGGGCTTTGGCGCAGTTGCGGGAAATGGCGGGAGATTTGGGGGGCTAAAGCCACTTCAGGCACTACCCGTTTTCACGGAGCAGGTCGTGGACTGTTGCGGCATTCCCGCGAAAACGTTCGCCGTGGGCGTAGATGGTCAGGCGCTGATCCCGCGCATAACCGATAAGGGTAAGATTGTGGGTCTGTGCAATCTGGATCGCCAGACTGCTGACCCCGGAGATCGCCGCTACGATGGGAACCTGAAAGCTCAAGGCCTTGAGGGCAATCTCAAAAGTCAGCCGCGAAGACACGCCCAACAGGATATTTTCGGAGGGAGGCCATCCCTGCCGGAGCGCCGCGCCGATGGTCTTGTCAACGGCGTTGTGACGGCCAATGTCTTCCCGCACCAGGGCCATTCCGCCGATGCCGGCCAGGACGGCGGCATGTGCGGTGCCGGTATGCCGGTTCAATCGTTGATGGGCTCGCATCTCATGGAGCAGTTTATGCACCAGTTCAGGTTCCACACAGACATCGCGGTCTACGGGGGTGAAGGGGACCAGGCCCTCGAAGCTCGGGGTGCCACAGAGCCCGCAGGCGCTGCCGCCGATCACCAGACGCCTTTTTCGGGCGGCTCTGGCCTCGGCCTGCGCCGAAAGCTGCAGGTAGAGGGTCAACCCTTCCGGAATACAGACAGACTCCCAGGTGATGATATCGGCGACTGACCGGATCACCCCCTCACCGTAAAGGAACCCCACAAAGAAGTCTTCCAGATTATCGGGGGTGATCATCATCACCGCATAGGGCTTGCCATTGAGGATCAACGATACCGCCATTTCCTCCAGGACGGCTTCTTCGTGTTCCATTGAATGGTGCGCGCCGTCCAGGCGCCTGGCCTGAGACCAGACTATTCCGTTGCAGCCTGCATCTGTGCGCACAGGGCCCTCCCTTCAGATGTCAGGGTGATGACGGTTCTGCCCCGTTGTCCTTCCGGGCGAACATAATGGAGCCCACCCCATTGTTCCGAGCATCCCAAGAGCAGAAGCAGGCGCTCCATCTGGCTGCGGGGAAGGCCGAGAGCCTTGCAGGCTCTGGCCACGGAGACCGGCCCTTCCGTGCAAAGCATCCGGAGCAGGGCAATGATCAAATCCTCCGGCGCGGCATCGGGTGTATTCCGGTCGTTCTCCGCCTTACGGTCAGGCGACATGGTGTTGTTGCCCTTTGCCCGCGCCAGGGTCACCGGGATCGATTTGGACGTCGGCGTGCGGGCGCGATCGGCGTAACTGGACAGGGGCACCAATATGTTCAATTCCGGGTAATAGCCCGCGAGCATCCCTTTGGGAATATCGAACGCAACCAGCAGGAAGTCCCGTGCCACACGTTCACCGTCTGTCCAGTGAGAGGTGATGTCCACTAGGTCATCGGCCTGAAAACCCCCGTCCCGAATATCCTCCGGGTGCATAAAACACACGTTGCGCAGGCCGGATACGCCGCGATAGCGGTCCTCGTAACCATAAATCGTGGTGTTGTACTGATCGTGGCTGCGAATCGTCATCAGGGTGAAGAGCTTTTCGGAGGTCTGCGGCACAAAATGGTCATCGGCGATGGTGGACAGCGCCTGAGCCAGAAAGTTGGCCTTGCCGCTGGCGGTGGGCCATACCCGCGAACGGGGAGGCAGATCCAGGTGAAATCCCCGTGGTTTATGGACCCGCGCGTTGAAATGCTCGAAACCCGGCACCACGCGCGCAATGCAGTCGCGAATGTGGTCATAGTCTTCTATGAGTTGCAGCCACGGGGTGGGGCTGAGCGGCAGGGTCGCCTGGGCCAGACGCGCCACAATGGCACATTCCGACAGCAGGGAAGGGGAAGCCGGCTCGCTCATCCCCTGAGAGATGTGCACCATGCTGAAGGTGTCCTCCACCGTCACCCCTTGGGGGCCAGCCTTTTGGATGTCGACCTCCGTGCGTCCCAAGCAGGGTAAAATCAAGGCCTGTTCGCCGTGAACGATGTGGGACCGGTTGAGCTTGGTGGTCACATGCACCGTCATCACGCAGCGCCGGAGCGCTGCGTGGGCGCGCGCCGTGTCGGGTGTGGCGTTGGCAAAATTGCCACCCAGCCCGAAAAAGAACCTGGCTCGCCCATTCTCCATCGCTTCGATGCTGGCTACCGTATCGTAGCCATGCTCCTGCGGTGGCGCAAAATGGAACTCCGCCCCGAGGCGTTGCAGAAACTCCGGGGAAGGTTTCTCATATATCCCCATGGTCCGGTCACCCTGCACATTGCTGTGACCGCGAATCGGCGAGGGTCCGGCGCCCGGTTTGCCGATATTACCCTTGAGCAGCAGCACATTCAGGAACATCTGGATGGTGGCCACCGCATGCTTTTGCTGGGTAATGCCCATTCCCCACGTAAATATGGCGGCCTGTCCCTGATCATAGATGCGCCCGATCTCCTCCAAATCCTGTCGGCTGAGGCCGCTCTGTTCCTCGATTTGTGTCCAGGGCGTGTTCATGACCAGATCGCGGAAACCGTCAAAACCCTGGGTATGCTCCTCGATAAACGCCTGATCGGGGTTCCCGGACTCCAGGACGGTGCGGGCGATCCCCATGGCAATAGCGTAATCGCCGCCGCTCCGGGGCTGGTAGTAGTGGCTGGCGATGGGGGTGGCGTGATTGGTGAGCATCTCCACCGGATGTTGGGGATGCAGGAATCGCTCCAGTCCGCGTTCATGCAAGGGGTTGAAGACCAGGATGCGCGCACCCCTTTTGGATGCATCGCTCAGCGTTGCCAGCATGCGCGGATGATTGGTCCCGGGATTATGACCGAACATCAGTATGGTATCTGTCAGATCAAAATCATCCAGGGTCACCGTGGCTTTGCCTACCCCGATGGATTCGGGCATCGCCAGGCTGGTGGCTTCATGGCACATGTTGGAACAGTCGGGGAGATTATTGGTACCGAATTCCCGCACAAAGAGCTGATATAAAAATGCGGCTTCATTGGAGGTGCGCCCAGACGTGTAAAATATGGCCTCGTCAGGGGATGCCAGGGCATTGAGTCGCGCGGCGATCCGCGCAAAAGCGGTGTCCCAGCTAACGGGCACGTAGCGGTCACTCTGCGGATCGTAAGCCATGGGCTCGGTCAGGCGCCCCTGCTCTTCCAGAAAATAGTCCGTTTGCTCCCCCAGCCAGGACAGGGTGTGTGCCGCAAAAAAATCCGCTGTCACCCGTTTGCCGGTAGCTTCGGCGGCGACGGCCTTGACCCCGTTCTCACAGAACTCGAAACTGGAATGCGCCTCGGGATCCCCCCAGGCGCAACCCGGACAATCAAAACCTTCCGCCTGATTCATTTTGAGGAGCAGGGCGGCACCGTCCGTCAGCGCGTGTTCCTGGCGCAAGCTGCGCAGCGAGGCACGCAGGGATCCCCAGCCTCCCGCCGGTTGTTGGTAATGGGTGATCTTGAACGAAGACATAATCTCTCCCGGAATGATCGAAATATACAGGACAGCATCACCAGCCAGTTGCGACTCATGGTACAATGACAACGGGCTAGCAGTTTTCGCGCCAGGGCTGGACGATCGTGTTGATTATTATATATCCAAACGCTTGTTTGGCTCGGCATTACCCCAGAACCAAACTGTTAAGAAACCGGATAAGGGTGGACATACGATAATGTCTCATTATGATACGGATCCATCAATAGATAATGACTATATAACCCATGCCTGGGATCGTTGCACCGGGCAATATCGGTTAGACGCGCATGGTGCCCCAGAACTGCAAAGACTGGATGCGGGTAACCTCGGGCAACTTCTCGAGGAACAGCACCTTTTTGTAGAGGTCGGATCCACGGAAATGGCCCGTCTGATTAAACAGATGTTGCGCTTTTCCGAAGATGCGCTATTGCCGTCACCAGATTGCACATTGCTGTTGCTGGATGCCAACGGCGTCGCTCTGCATGCTGTCGGAACGGAAATTGAAGGCGGACGTGATGCCCGCTATTCGGGTATGGACGCCGGATTCATATGGCGGGAAGAGTATGTCGGGGTGACAGGGCCGAGCCTTTGTCTGCATGATATGAAGCCCCGCATGGTCCACCGGCAGGAGCACTTGTTTAGGAACTTTGTGGAGATGGCGTGCTGCGCGATGCCCATTTGGGCACCATCTGGTGCACTGCTAGGGGTGATTGATTCAACCTATTCCCGCAGCGGCTATGCGAAGTCGGCGTATGTCTCGGTCATGCCGCTGCTGGCACAACTGGCACGGCGGATTGAAATGAAATATTTCGCCCGGAATTATCAGGACCACGTCATTCTGTCGGTGAGCAGGCTGAATGATTATACCGACTATGATGACGAAGCATTGTTTGCAATTAATGAGAATGGCGTCATTATTGCGGCGGAGTTCGTCCTGACAAAATGCACCATCGGTGACGCCGGTGGCCGTCTTGTTGGCGCGAACGTGCGGGATGTGTTCGACGTCTCGCTGGACAAGATACTGGACGATCACCATCGTGCCGAAAAGTCGCACTCCAAAACCCTGCTCCGGAATGCGGGAGGGCGTGATGATCTGCGGGTATTTTCGTTGCCGGACAAAGTGCCATTCAGGGTTGTCATGAACGGCATTCTCAGAAATACACCGCATTCCAGGGACGAAACATCGGTTCAGGTGCATGATTCTCTGTTGGCGTTGTCGGGCGACGATGCGGTGGTATCAGAAAATATTTGTCGTATCCATAAGGTGTTGAATAAGAATATCAGCATTCTCCTGCTGGGCGAAACCGGTACTGGCAAAGATACGTTTGCGCGCGCCATACACCGCGCCAGCGATAGAAGAGATAAACCCTTTGTTGCGATCAATTGTGCAGCCATACCCGAATCGCTCATTGAGAGTGAGTTATTCGGGTATGAGCCCGGCTCCTTTACCGGGGCGAGCCGAGTGGGCAAGCAGGGTAAGGTGATGGCCGCCAATGGTGGCACGCTGTTCCTCGATGAAATCGGAGACATGCCCGCCGCGCTTCAGGGGCGTCTGCTGCGAGTTCTCGAAGAAAGGGAGGTTACCCCTCTTGGTGCCACCAAAGTTAACCCCGTAGATATTAGGGTGATCAGTGCAACCAATAAGTCGATCGATGATCTGGTGCAGCAGGGAGGCTTTCGGATTGACCTGCTTTATCGGATTAATGATGTCGTGCTAAGTCTGCCGTCACTGCGGGAGCGGAGCGATAAAATCCGGATTATAGAAACTATTTATCAACAGGAGTGTGGCGCGTCGGAAATTAGGATGTCGGCGGACGCGTGGCATGTTTTTCTGGATTATTCCTGGCCGGGTAATATCCGCGAACTCCGTAGTGTGATCCGTACCGCCCTGGCGTTGAGTGACGGTAACGCCATCGGATGTGAAGACCTTCCGGCCCGGCTGGTGGCCCGCGACGGACCCTATGGCGGGGCGGCGACGTCAGCGGCCATACCACTATTGAGCGATCGCGATGCGCTGGAGCGGAACAGAATCCTCTCGGAGCTGGAGCATCACCACTGGCGGGTGATCGACACCGCGAAATTCCTTAAGGTCAGTCGTAATACGTTGTACCGCAAAATGCGCCTGTATGGCATTATGGCCAATAATACATAAAAAGTAGGTTTCCATTACGGCGTTAGTGCAGTTTTATGGTTGATACGTCAATTGGGTTTTCCAGCGCTTCATTCCCTCGTAACATTTTCTTGCCGTTTTTTCCTGACGCCGGTCGTTATGCGACCACATCCGAATCGGATGGATCTATCGCCCATGAGACATAATGTCACTTTATGTGAACATTATGTGCAGTAACTGGCATAGATAAGCTTTTTATTGTGGTGTGATGAGCCGTGAAGTGCCATCCCGAATAGGTGGTGAATCTGTCAGCGTATGATGGCACGGTAATTGCTAATGGATGGGTGCGATTATTCGGAGAGTGAGCGCGAGGGCCGTTTTGAAACGGGCTCGGACGCCATGCCCTGAAAGTTTTTTGCAGTTCTGCAATGCTATTGTCCTTGGGTATCAGATCGTGCTCAAGCGTGTACCAATTGATTCCGGTTAGGAGGTATTGGATATGCCAAGCTCAGTTACTATTCATCCATCCGTCGATCATGGGGTCAAAGAGGGATCGTCCCATTTTCATGGTGGTATCTTACATTGTCATTGCACCCATAACCCGGTGCTTGTGGAGGTGAAGTCGCAACTGGCCCACAATCACGCGTGCGGTTATACCAGGTGCTGGAAGCCCAAAGGCGCCAAGTTTGCGGTGGTGGGCGTCGTGCCGAGAGCTTCGGTTACGGTGCTGGAGAATGGGGATAAACTCCATGTGGTCGATCCGAGCGCGGTGATTCAGCGCCACGCGTGCAAGGCGTGCGGTGTTCACCTCTTCGGTCGTATTGAAAATAAAGATCACGCGTTTTATGGTCTGGACTTCGTTCACTCCGAACTGTCTCCGGAGAAGGGCTGGGCGGCCCCCGAATTCGCGGCGTTTGTCTCGTCGGTAATCGAAGGCGGGTTGGCGGCGCCCTCAGAAATGGCAGGAATCCGCGCACGGCTGACGGAACTGGGGCTTGCGCCCTATGACTGCCTGTCGCCGCCGCTGATGGATGCGTTAGCCACCCACGCCGCCAGGCAAAAAGGCGTTCTCAAGGAAGCCTGATTACATCGCAGATCCGCCCCATGGTGTGTCCGGTCGGGAAGGCGGCGAGCACCGGAGGCGGAGTTTCAGCAGATATTATCCCTACCAGGAGTCTACAGTCATGGATGTTCGCGCAGCAGTCGCCTTTGAGGCGGGTAAACCACTGGTCATTGAAACCGTGCAACTGGATGGTCCCAAAGAAGGTGAGGTGCTGGTGGAGCTTAAAGCCACCGGCATCTGCCACACCGACCATTTTACCCTTTCCGGCGCCGACCCCGAGGGCCTGTTCCCGTGTATTCTCGGCCATGAAGGCGCCGGGATAGTCGTCGATGTTGGGCCGGGTGTGAAAAGTGTCAAAAAGGGCGATCACGTCATTCCCTTGTATACCCCGGAATGTCGCGAGTGCGAGTATTGTCTTTCGCGCAAGACCAATCTCTGTCAGAAGATTCGGACGACCCAGGGGAAGGGACTGATGCCCGACGGGACGACGCGCTTTTCGTTCAAAGGCAAGCCGTTGTTCCATTACATGGGCTGCTCGACCTTCGCCAATTATACCGTGATGCCGGAAATCGCCCTTGCCAAAATCCGGGAAGACGCCCCCTTTGACACGACCTGCTACATCGGCTGCGGGGTAACCACGGGTATTGGCGCCGTGGTGTTTACGGCAAAGGTGGAGCCCGGTGCCAACGTGGTGGTTTTTGGACTGGGCGGCATCGGCCTGAATGTGATTCAGGGCGCCAAACTGGTGGGCGCCAACATGATCATCGGGGTGGATTTAAATCCGGCCCGGGAGGCCATAGCCCGGAAGTTCGGTATGACGCACTTCGTCAATCCGAAGGAGATAGACGGCGACCTCGTGTCCCATCTGGTCGAACTGACCCATGGTGGTGCGGATTACAGCTTCGAGTGTATCGGCAATGTGAAGGTCATGCGCCAGGCGCTGGAGTGCTGTCACAAAGGCTGGGGTGTTTCCTGCATCATCGGCGTTGCCGGTGCGGGCCAGGAGATATCGACCCGTCCCTTCCAGTTGGTTACCGGGCGGCGATGGATCGGCAGTGCGTTCGGCGGCGCGCGCGGGCGTACCGATGTTCCGAAAATTGTCGACTGGTACATGGACAAGAAGATCAACATCGACGACCTGATCACCCATCGTCTCAAACTGGAAGACATCAATGAAGGGTTCCATCTTCTGGAAACGGGGGAGTCTATTCGCAGTGTGGTGGTGTATTGATGGCTTCGTTAGAAACACGGGAAGAGCATAGCTGCTTTGGCGGGCGTATCGGTTATTACACCCATGCGTCCAGTGCCACCGGAATACCCATGAATTTCGCGGTGTACCAACCGCCCCAGGCGTTGGGCGGTGCCCAGGTCCCGGCCGTATATTATCTGGCGGGATTAACCTGCACCGAAGAAACGTTCATGATAAAAGCTGGCGCACTGCGTCTGGCCGCCGAACTGGGGCTGATGCTGGTCGCCTGCGATACCAGTCCCCGCGGATTGAACATCCCCGGTGATTCGGACAACTGGGACTTCGGCGTGGGGGCGGGGTTTTATCTCAACGCAAGAATGCTGCCCTGGACCCGGAATTACCGGATGGGCAGTTATGTCGATCATGAGTTGCCCACCTTCATCGAAGAACATTTCCCGGCCTCTCCTGAACGCCGGGGTATCTTTGGGCACTCCATGGGCGGTCACGGGGCGCTGGTGCTCGCTTTGCGCAATCCGCAACACTGGCACTCGGTATCGGCATTTTCGCCCGTCTGTAACCCCAGCACGGTGCCCTGGGGAGAAAAAGCCTTTGGAAATTATCTGGGGCCTGATCGTGAGCAATGGCAGGAATGGGATGCCAGCATGCTGATGCGCCAGCGTCCCTACCCCGGCGAGATACTGGTGGATCAGGGAGAAGCGGATCCTTTCCTTGCGGTGCAACTGAAACCGGAGACTCTGGAGGCCGCCGCGGAGGCTTCCGGACAACAGCTCCGTCTGCGACGGCATCCGGGCTATGATCATTCCTACTGGTTCATCCAGACCTTTGTGGAGGATCACCTCCGGCACCACGCCCTGCAACTGGGTGCGCCGTCCGAGATTTGCTGTCTTGCGGGTTTGAATCACGAACCAGAGGGTAACGGCAATAACGCCCTGGAAGCAACTGTGGAATCCAGGGCCTGATCCACCGTGTTGCGATCGAGGTGTGGCGCGTATAACGCTATGAAGGTGTATAGATACCCGCGTAAATAGGTTCCCTGCCTCAAGGCCAGGTAGGTGGTGCTGGGATCGAACAGGTGACTCGCATCGATCACCTCCAGTTTTGTGTCCCGTACAGGGTCATAAGCCATTTGGGCGACGATGCCTATCCCCAACCCCAGTTCCACATACGCCTTGATGACATCGGAGTCTATGGCGGAAAGCACGATGTTGGGGGACAGGCCGTGATTGGCGAAAGTCTTGTCGATCAGGGAGCGCCCTGCAAAGGCCTGGTCGTAGGTTACTATGGGATGGGCGGCGACTGCTTCCAGCGTCAGTGGCTGGCTTTGCAGCAGCGGATGGCCGGTGGGTGTGATAACGACGCGATTCCACTGATAGCAGGGCAGGGCGACAAGGCCCGCGTAGGAATTCAACGACTCCGTTGCGACCGCCACGTCTGCCTCCCCCGCCGCAAGCATCTCCGCGACCTGGGTAGGATTGCCCTGGCGCAGGCGCAACTGAACCCCTGGGTAGCGTTCCGTAAAGGTCTTTATCGCCATGGGCAAGCTGTATCGGGCTTGGGTATGGGTGGTGGCGATCACAAATTCCCCACGATCGCCCTGAGAAAACTCCTGACCTACTTTTCGGATATTCTCGATATCGCCGACTACCCGCTGTGCAAAAGTGAATATCTGCTCACCCGCCGGGGTCATTCCGATTATGCGCTTCCCTCTGCGCACGAAAAGCGCCACGTTGATCTCCTCTTCCAGGAGTTGGATCTGTTTGCTTACTCCGGGTTGAGAGGTGTACAGACTATCGGCGGCGGCCGACGCATTGAAGTTCTGGCGTACCACCGCGCAGATGAAACGAAGCTGTTGCAGGTTCATGGTCTGCCGCTCACCCAAGCCGGTTGGCCTGCGCTGCGATAGGTCGGTAGTTGCATCAGGCGATCTCTATATCAA
>DAIEIW010000086.1:0-12631 GCA_027351205.1 Acidithiobacillus sp. | reverse complement strand
CCCTGAACCATGCAGTCGTCGCGCGGAGCATCCATGGCCTACTCTTTTACTGAAAAGAAACGGATTCGTAAAGACTTTGGCAAAAGCCAGAGCATTCTTGCTGTGCCATATCTGCTGGCTACGCAGATGGATTCCTACCGGGAGTTTCTCCAGGAGTCGGTACCCCCGGCGGCGCGAAAGGAAACGGGTTTAGAAGCTGTTTTCCGTTCGGTTTTTCCGATGGAAAGTTATTCCGGCAACGCGATGCTGGATTATGTCTCCTTCCGCCTGGAAAAACCGGTGTTTGATGTGGTGGAGTGCCGCCAGCGCGGACTGACCTACTGTGCCGGTTTGCGCGTACGTTTGCGTCTGGCGGTTATGGAGAAAGACGACACCACTGGTGCCAAAAGGGTCAAAGACGTGAAGGAGCAGGACGTCTATATGGGCGAACTGCCTCTGATGACGGAGCACGGTTCCTTCGTGATTAACGGCACGGAGCGCGTCATCGTCTCGCAGTTACATCGTTCGCCGGGCGTTTTTTTCGATCATGATCGCGGCAAGACCCATTCTTCGGGAAAGCTTCTCTTTAATGCGCGCATCATTCCTTACCGGGGTTCGTGGTTGGATTTCGAGTTTGACCCCAAGGATCACGTTTATGCGCGCATTGATCGCCGTCGTAAGTTGCCGGCGACGACGTTGCTGCGTGCGCTGGGCTACAGTACCCAGGATATTCTTGAGATGTTTTTCGATATGGAGACCTTCCGCCTGATCGACGGCGATCTGCGCTATGTACTGATCCCTCAGCGTCTGCAGGGCGAAGTGGCTGCGTTTGATATCATCAGTCCGGAAACTGGCGAAGTGCTGGTACAGACCGGTAAGCGAATTACAGTGCGCCAAACTAGGGCGCTCTCCGAGGTTCAGGGTCTGCATGAGATTCCTGTGCCGGATAGCTTCCTTCTGGGCAAGGTCGTCGCCCGGGATATCGTTCATCCCGAAACCGGCGAAGTGGTGGTACAGGCCAATGAGCCCGTCAGCGGTGAGCTTCTGGACGCTCTGCGAAAAATGCCGTCACTTACATTGCATACGCTCTATCTCAATGAACTGGATCGTGGGCCTTATATTTCAGAAACATTGCGTATTGACACGTCACGTGATGCTCACGACGCTCAGATGGAAATCTATCGGCTGATGCGTCCGGGTGAACCGCCGACGAAGGATGCGGCGCAAAACCTGTTCCAGGGATTGTTCTTCAGTCCCGACCGCTATGATCTGTCAGCCGTAGGCCGCATGAAGTTCAATCGCCGGGTGGGGCGCGATGAGATTACCGGTCCTGGCGTACTGAATGATGCGGACATCATCGCAGTGCTCAAGGTGCTGGTTGCCCTGCGTAACGGTGTGGGGGAGATCGACGATATTGATCATCTTGGTAACCGGCGCGTGCGCTCGGTTGGTGAGTTGATGGAAAACCAATTTCGGCTCGGTTTGGTGCGTGTAGAAAGGGCTGTCAAGGACCGTCTTGCGCTCGCCGAGAGTGAGGGCCTCACGCCTCAGGATCTGATCAATGCAAAACCCATTGCGGCAGTGGTCAATGAGTTCTTCGGCTCCAGCCAGCTCTCCCAGTTCATGGATCAGACCAATCCGCTTTCCGAGGTCACCCACAAACGGCGTGTCTCGGCTTTGGGGCCGGGCGGCCTGACCCGGGAGCGTGCGGGTTTCGAGGTGCGTGACGTACATCCGACGCACTACGGCCGGATCTGCCCCATTGAAACGCCGGAAGGCCCGAATATTGGACTGATCAACAGTTTATCGTGCTACGCGCGGACGAATTCCTACGGGTTTCTCGAAACGCCGTATCGACGCGTTGTCGATCGCCGCACCACCGACGAGGTGGAATATCTGTCGGCTATTGAAGAAGGCAATTATATGATTGCCCAGGCGAACTCGACGGTGGACGAGCACGGCGTGCTGACCGACGAACTGGTGTCCTGCCGTTTCAAGAACGAGTTCACTCTGGCAAATCCGGATCAGGTTCAGTTCATGGATATCTCGCCGCGGCAGATCGTCTCGGTGGCGGCGAGTATGATCCCGTTCCTTGAGCATGATGACGCCAACCGTGCCCTCATGGGTTCCAACATGCAACGCCAGGCAGTGCCGACGGTGCGTTCTGACGCACCGATGGTGGGTACGGGTATGGAGCGGGTGGTCGCCATTGATTCGGGTGCGGCCGTCGTCGCCCGGCGTGGTGGCGTGGTGGATATCGTCGATGGCGCCCGTATCGTCATTCGTGTCAGTGATGAGGAAACCCTGCCCGAAGAGCCCGGCGTGGATATCTACAACCTCGTCAAGTACGCGCGTTCCAATCAGAACACCACCCTGAATCAGCGCCCCGTGGTCAAGGTCGGTGATGTGGTGAGTCGTGGTGACGTCCTGGCCGACGGGCCGAGCACGGAGATGGGTGAACTGGCACTCGGCCAGAACATTCTGGTCGCCTTTATGCCCTGGAATGGCTATAACTTCGAGGATTCCATACTGATCTCGGAACGGGTTGTGGCAGAAGACCGCTATACCACTATTCATATCGAGGAGTTTTCGGTCTTCGCCCGCGACACCAAACTGGGGCCGGAAGAAATCACCCGGGATATTCCCAACGTCGCCGAAGGTGCCTTACGTCATCTGGATGAGTCCGGTATTGTCGTAATCGGCGCAGAATTGGCGCCGGGTGACATTCTCGTCGGTAAGGTCACGCCCAAAGGGGAGACTCAGTTGACGCCGGAAGAGAAGCTTCTGCGGGCAATCTTCGGTGAAAAGGCCTCTGACGTGAAGGATAACTCCATGCGAATGCCTGCCGGTATGTATGGCACGGTGATCGACGTGCAGGTCTTTACCCGCGATGGTATCGAGAAGGACGCCCGTGCCAAGTCCATTGAGGAACATGAACTCGCACGGATCCGTAAGGATCTCAATGATCAGTATCGCATCGTCGAAGAAGACAGCTATCAGCGGATTGAGCGTCAGCTGATCGGTAAGGTTGCTGAGGGCGGTCCTAATGGCCTGGCGGCCGGAAACAAGGTGACAAAGGCTTATCTGAAAGACTTGCCGCGCGCTAAATGGTTTGAGATCCGTTTGCGCACGGAAGAGAGCAACGAGTCCTTGGAGCAGATCCGTGCCCAGCTCGAGGAACAACGCCAGCGTCTCGACGCGGTACTTGAAGAAAAACGGCGCAAGCTGACCCAGGGGGATGATCTGAGTCCGGGCGTTCTGAAGATGGTTAAAGTGCATGTGGCCATAAAAAGGCACCTGCAGCCCGGTGACAAAATGGCGGGCCGCCATGGTAACAAGGGCGTGGTCTCCAAGATCGTGCCGGTGGAAGACATGCCCTATCTTGCCGATGGTACAGCGGTGGATATCGTGCTCAATCCTCTGGGTGTACCTTCCCGTATGAACGTGGGACAGATCCTCGAAACCCATCTGGGATGGGCCGCCAAGGGGCTGGGCAAGAAGATCGGCACGATGCTGGACAGTGAGGTGGCAATGGCAGAAATGCGCGCTTTCCTTGCCGAAATCTACAATCGGTCTGGCAAAAAAGAGGATCTCGACAGCCTGACAGACCAGGAAATCCGCGAGCTTTCCACGAATCTTCGTGGTGGCGTGCCCATGGCGACCCCGGTCTTCGATGGCGCCTCCGAAGAGGAGATCGGCGATATGCTGGAGCTGGCCGGTTTGCCGCGCAGCGGCCAGGTCACGCTGTATGACGGACGGAGCGGTGATGCCTTTGACCGCCCGGTGACGGTGGGTTATCTCTACATGCTCAAGCTCCATCACCTGGTGGATGACAAGATGCATGCTCGTTCCACAGGTCCATACAGTCTGGTTACCCAGCAGCCTTTAGGCGGTAAGGCGCAGTTTGGCGGCCAGCGCTTCGGTGAAATGGAGGTGTGGGCGTTGGAGGCCTATGGCGCGGCATACACCCTGCAGGAAATGCTCACCGTGAAGTCGGACGACGTGAGCGGGCGCAGCAAGATGTATGAGTCCATCGTCAAGGGTGATTTTCGCATGGATGCCGGAATGCCGGAGTCTTTCAATGTGTTGTTGAAAGAACTGCGTTCTTTGGGTATCGATATTGAACTGGAACAGTCCAAGTAAAATTTCCGCCCGTGGCGGGCAAGGATGGATGCGTTGAAAGACTTACTGAAGCTCTTCAAACAAAACGATCAGCAGGAAGAATTCGATGCGATTCGGATCGGTATCGCGTCTCCGGATAAGGTGCGGTCATGGTCTTTCGGTGAGGTAAAAAAGCCAGAGACGATTAATTACCGGACCTTCAAACCGGAACGCGAAGGCTTGTTCTGTGCCAAGATCTTTGGGCCGATCAAGGACTACGAGTGCCTCTGCGGCAAGTACAAGCGCCTGAAGCACCGTGGCGTGGTCTGCGAAAAATGCGGTGTTGAAGTAACCCAGGCGAGGGTCCGCCGCGAGAGGATGGGACATATTGAACTCGCCAGCCCCGTCGCCCACATCTGGTTCCTCAAATCTCTGCCGAGTCGTATGGGCATGATTCTCGATATGCCCCTGCGTGATATTGAGCGGGTCCTCTATTTTGAAGCGTATGTGGTTGTTGATCCCGGGGTGACCGCGCTGGAACGCGGGAACATCCTTACCGAAGACCAGTATCTGGACGCGCTGGAAGAGCATGGGGATGAGTTTACGGCAAAAATGGGCGCAGAGGGTATTCGCGACCTGTTGCGTGGCATACCACTGACTCAGGAAATCGAGCAGATCCGCAATGAACTGCGGGAGAGCAACTCCGACACAAAGACCAAGAAGCTCAGCAAGCGATTGAAGATTCTGGAGGCCTTTGAACAGTCGGGCAATCGTCCTGAATGGATGATCATGGAAGTTCTTCCGGTGCTGCCCCCGGACCTGCGCCCCCTGGTGCCACTGGATGGCGGCCGTTTTGCAACCTCTGATCTCAACGATCTTTACCGGCGTGTCATCAATCGTAACAACCGGCTCAAGCGCCTGCTGGAACTAAAGGCGCCGGACATCATCGTGCGCAACGAAAAACGCATGTTGCAGGAAGCTGTAGACGCGCTGCTCGATAACGGTCGGCGCGGACGTGCCATATCGGGACCCAATAAACGCCCGCTCAAGTCACTTGCGGATATGATCAAGGGCAAGCAGGGCCGCTTCCGTCAGAATCTGCTGGGTAAGCGAGTGGACTACTCCGGCCGCTCGGTTATCGTCGTCGGACCTGAACTGCGTCTGCACCAGTGCGGTTTGCCGAAGAAGATGGCCCTGGAGTTGTTCAAGCCCTTCATTTTTAACAAGTTGGAAGAGCGCGGGCTGGCGACCACCATCAAGGCCGCCAAGCGTTTGGTCGAGCAGGAAAAACCGGAAGTCTGGGATATCCTTGAAGAGGTGATTCGTGAGCATCCGGTGATGCTGAACCGCGCGCCAACCTTGCATCGCCTGGGTATCCAGGCCTTTGAACCGGTCCTGATCGAAGGTAAGGCCATCCAACTGCATCCACTGGTATGTGCTGCATACAATGCGGACTTTGACGGCGATCAGATGGCTGTGCATGTCCCGCTGTCGCTGGAGGCGCAGTTGGAGGCCCGGACCCTGATGATGTCCACCAACAATATTCTCAGCCCGGCCAATGGTGAGCCCGTAATCGTCCCGTCACAGGATATCGTGCTCGGACTCTACTACGTCAGCCAGGAGCGGGCCGACGCCAAGGGTACGGGCGGGGTCTTCGCGGATACGGCAGAGGTGCGGCGCGCTTATGAAACGGGCAACCTGGGTCTGCACGCCCGTATCGCCGTGCGCTTTCGCGGTGAGCGTATCGATACCACGGCAGGACGCGCTCTGCTCGGAGACATTCTCCCCGAGGGCCTCCCGTTCAGTGTCATCAACCGGGTGCTGAAGAAGAAGGTGATCGGCGAACTCATCAATACCTGTTACCGGCGTTTGGGCATCAAGGATACGGTTATATTTGCGGATCAGTTGATGTATACCGGCTTCCGTATGGCGACACGCGCAGGCATTTCCTTTGGTGCGGGGGATATGGTCACACCGCTGGAAAAGGAGGGCATTCTGGCGCGATCCGAAGATGAGGTCAAAGCCATTCAGGCCCAATACACCTCGGGTCTGGTGACCGAGGGTGAACGCTATAACAAGGTCGTCGACATCTGGTCGCGGGCTACCGATGAAGTTGCCAAAGCGATGATGGATCGGGTCAGTAAGGACACCGTGTACCTCCCGGACGGCAGCTCGGTGCAGCAGGATTCGTTCAACTCGATCTTTATGATGGCGGATTCCGGCGCCCGAGGTTCGGCGGCGCAGATTCGCCAGCTTGCAGGTATGCGCGGCCTGATGGCGAAGCCCGACGGTTCTATTATCGAGACTCCCATCACCGCAAATTTCCGTGAAGGGCTTAACGTCCTGCAATACTTCATTTCCACCCATGGTGCCCGCAAGGGACTTGCGGATACCGCGCTAAAAACCGCCAACTCCGGCTATTTAACCCGGCGTCTGGTAGACGTTACCCAGGATTTGGTGGTGGTCGAGACCGATTGCGGATCGGAGGAAGGCCTTCCCATGACCTCCCTCGTCGAGGGCGGTGAGATCATCGAACCTCTGCGCGACCGCGTGCTGGGCCGCGTAGTCGCGGAGGATGTGGTCCACCCCAACACCGGTGAGATTGTCATCTCCCGCAATACCCTGCTGACAGAGCGGCATCTCAGTCAGTTGGACGAGCTGGGTGTGGATGCTCTGAAGGTGCGTTCGCCACTGACCTGCCGGTCACGCCATGGGGTCTGTGCACTGTGTTATGGGCGTGACCTAGCACGTGGGCATCTAGTTAATGCGGGTGAGGCAGTCGGCGTTATCGCTGCGCAATCCATTGGTGAACCGGGCACCCAGCTCACCATGCGTACTTTCCACATCGGTGGTGCGGCCAGTCGTTCTGCCGCACAAAGCAGTATCGATATCAAACAGGGCGGGGTTTTTCGTTATCAGTCCAACCTTCGCCTGGTCACGCACTCCAGCGGACGCCACGTAGTGGTGGGCCGGAATGGCGAGGTTACCGTCACCGACGAACAAGGCCGGGAAAAAGAGCGTTACAAGGTGCCCTATGGTGCGACCATTCTGGTGGATGACAACGCCGCAGTCACAGCGGGTCGTCGGGTCGCGGAATGGGATCCGCACACGCGGCCCATTGTCAGCGAGGTCGGTGGCAAAATTTCTCTGAAAGATGCGGTGGAAGGCGCGAGTGTAGCCATCCAGACCGACGAGATCACCGGGCTGTCGACACTCGTCGTCATCGACGCGAAACAGCGGCCACCCCAGGGACGCGATTTGCGGCCGGTGATCAGCCTGCTGGACGAGCATGGCCAGGACCTGAAGCTGCCAGGTACTGACCTGCCCGCACGTTATTTCCTGCCGGCAAAGGCGATTATCGCGGTGCACGAAGGTATGGAAATTTATCCCGGAGATATTCTGGCACGTCTGCCGGTGGGTACGACAAAGACGCGCGACATTACGGGTGGTCTGCCCCGTGTGGCGGAACTGTTCGAGGCCCGGCGTCCCAAGGACTTCGCTGTTATCGCGGAGCACGAGGGCATCATCGGCTTCGGGAAAGACACAAAGGGCAAGCAGCGCCTAATCATCACCGACGAGAGCGGGGAACAGCATGAATATCTGATTCCCAAGGGGCGCCATGTGACCGTGTACGAAGGGGAGCGGGTCAGCCCGGGTGAGCAGCTTGTCGAAGGCCAGCCGGTTCCGCACGATATCCTGCGTGTGCTGGGTGTGCAGGCTCTCGCCAACTACATCGTCGATGAGGTGCAGGACGTATACCGCCTGCAGGGCGTGCGTATCAATGATAAGCATATCGAAGTCATTCTGCGCCAGATGCTGCGTAGGGTCGAAGTGACGTCCAGCGGGGACAGTACCTTTATTCCCGGAGACCAGGTAGACCGGGCACGGGTGGAAGATGAAAACATCGCGCTGGAAGCTGCCGGCAAAGAACTGCCGCGTTTCACTCCGATGTTGCTGGGCATCACCAAGGCAAGCCTGTCTACCGAATCTTTCATCTCGGCGGCAAGTTTCCAGGAAACCACCCGCGTACTCACTGAGGCCGCAGTATCCGGTAAGGTAGACGACTTGCGCGGCCTCAAGGAAAACGTCATTGTCGGACGCCTGATTCCTGCGGGAACGGGCTTGGCTTACCATGAGCATCGCCGACGGTTGAACCGGGGTGAACCTGTCCTTTCCTTGGAGACCGCAGTGCCGCGCGATATGCCGGTATCGGTGAGCGATACGCCGTAATTTGTTGTATGACTGAGGCTTGCCTTGACAGCCAGGGCAAGCCTAACTAGAATGCGCCCTCTCATCGGTGACGTGGCTGGGTGCCACCATCGTACTCTGGAGATTGTAAATGCCCACATTAAATCAGCTCGTGCGCAAGCCACGTAAGCGGCCTGTAGCCAAAAGCAAGGTTCCGGCGCTGGACGCCAACCCGCAGAAGCGCGGCGTGTGTACCCGTGTTTACACGACGACACCTAAAAAGCCCAACTCGGCATTGCGTAAAGTCGCCCGTGTGCGTCTCACTAATGGTTTTGAGGTCAGTAGTTATATTCCCGGCGAGGGGCATAACCTGCAGGAGCACTCGGTGGTGCTGATTCGCGGCGGTCGTGTCAAGGATCTTCCCGGTGTACGCTATCACATCGTGCGTGGCACCCTGGACACTGCCGGTGTCAAAAACCGTAAGCAGTCGCGTTCCAAGTATGGCGCCAAGCGTCCAAAGTAAGTATTTATTGAAGGAGTTGATGCGCCATGCCAAGACGTCGTGAAGTGCCCAAGCGGGTTGTTCTGCCGGATCCCAAGTACAAGGAAGAAGTCATTGCCAAATTTGCCAACGTGATGATGCGTGATGGCAAAAAAAGCACTGCTGAAAAAATCGTTTATGGTGCACTGGAAATGGTTGCGGAGCGGAGCAAAAGCGACGCCCTCGAAATTTTTCGTAAGGCTATCGACAACGTGCGCCCAGTCGTGGAAGTGAAAAGCCGTCGCGTCGGGGGTGCCACCTACCAAGTGCCCGTCGAGATCCGTTCGGACCGCCGCATGGCGTTGGCTATGCGTTGGCTGCGTGACTCAGCGCGTAAACGGAACGAAAAATCCATGGGCAACCGCCTAGCGGCGGAAATTCTCGAGGCGGCGGAAAATCGCGGTAACGCGGTCCGTAAGCGTGAGGAGACCCATCGTATGGCAGAAGCGAATAAGGCCTTTGCCCATTTCCGCTGGTAATTGACTGCAACCATCCGCACAAGGACTGACACGTGGCACGCACAACCCCTATCGAACGATATCGCAATATCGGCATCATGGCGCACATCGATGCCGGCAAAACGACTACCACCGAGCGCATTCTGTTCTACACTGGCGTCTCTCATAAGATTGGCGAAGTGCATGAAGGTACTGCGGTCATGGACTGGATGGCGCAGGAGCAAGAGCGCGGTATCACCATTACCTCAGCGGCGACTACCTGCTTCTGGAAAGGTATGGATGGGCAGCGTGCCGAGCACCGGATCAACATTATCGACACCCCCGGACACGTCGACTTCACCATCGAGGTGGAGCGATCCCTGCGGGTGTTGGATGGCGCCATGGCGGTATTTTGTGCGGTGGGTGGTGTGCAGCCGCAGTCCGAGACCGTATGGCGGCAGGCCAACAAGTACAAGGTGCCCCGTATTGCGTTCGTCAACAAAATGGATCGCCAGGGTGCCAACTTCAAGCGCGTTGTCGATCAGATCGCGACCAAGCTACGCGGTAACCCTGTCCCGGTTCAGTTGCCCATCGGTGAGGAAGATCACTTTAGCGGTGTCATCGACCTGATGAAGATGAAGTCCATCAACTGGGATGATGCGTTGCAGGGCACGCGATTTACCGAAGAAGATATTCCCCCTGCTTTGCAAGCGGACGCAGAAGCTGCACGCCACTTCATGGTCGAAGCGATTGCGGACGCCGATGAAGAAGTGATGATGAAATACCTGGAAGGTGAGGAAATCAGCATTCCAGAATTGCAGGCGGCCTTGCGCAAGGCGACGATTTCCGGCGCAGTGGTTCCGGTGTTGTGTGGAAGTGCATTCAAGAACAAAGGGGTACAGGCTGCATTGGACGCCGTATTGGACTATCTGCCTTCGCCTGTTGATATCAAGCCGGTGGAAGGTACGAATCCAGACAATGGCGAAGAAATCGTCCGTTCCGCTGATGACAGCGAACCTTTCTCCGCGCTCGCGTTTAAAATCGCGACGGATCCGTTTGTCGGACAACTCACCTTTTTTCGGGTGTACTCTGGGGTGCTCACTGCGGGTTCTACGGTCCTCAACCCAGGGCGTAACCAGAAGGAGCGTATCGGGCGCGTGCTGCAGATGCATGCCAATGAGCGCCATGAAATCAAAGAGGTGCTTGCCGGCGATATCGCCGCCGCCGTCGGACTCAAAACAGCTTATACCGGAGATACGCTCTGTGACTTGAATAAGCCTATTGCTCTGGAGCAGATGGAGTTTCCCGAGCCGGTGATTCATGTCGCGGTCGAGCCAAAGACCAAGGCGGACCAGGAAAAGATGGGCATTGCTCTGGGGAAGCTTGCGCAGGAGGATCCGTCGTTTCGGGTCCGTACCGATCAGGAATCCGGGCAGACCATCATCTCCGGTATGGGCGAGCTGCATCTGGAAATCATTGTCGACCGCATGAAGCGTGAGTTCGGGGTGGAAGCTACTGTGGGTGCGCCGCAGGTGGCGTATCGCGAAACGATCCGCAAGACTGTCGAGTCGGAAGGCAAGTTTGTTCGCCAGTCAGGCGGTCGTGGTCAATATGGACACGTCTGGTTGCGCCTTGAACCCCTCGAGCCGGGAAGCGGTTTTGTTTTCGAGAACGGGGTGGTTGGCGGTACGGTACCCAAGGAGTTTATCAACCCTACTGAAAAGGGTGTTGAAGAAGCGCTGGAAAATGGTATCATTGCCGGCTTCCCTGTGGTGGACGTCAAGGTCACCATTTTTGACGGTTCATATCATGATGTCGACTCCTCAGAGGCGGCATTCAAGATCGCGGGGTCGATGGGTTTCAAGGCGGGTGCGGCCAAGGCGAACCCTGTACTGCTGGAACCCATCTTTGCCGTAGAGGTAGTAACTCCGGAAGAATATATGGGTGACATCATCGGCGATATCAACAGCCGTCGCGGCATGATGCAGGGTATGGAAGACGAAGCGGGCGCCAAGCTGATCCGCTGCGAAGTACCTCTGGCGGAGATGTTCGGCTATGCGACGACGGTACGTTCGCTTTCCCAGGGCCGGGCCACCTATACCATGCAGTTTGAGAAGTATATGGAAGTCCCCGGCCATGTGGCCGAGGCCATTGTCAAGAAAAGTCAGCGCTAGTCGTAACGGGAGAGTTCAAGATGTCCAAAGGGAAATTTGAGCGGACGAAGCCGCATGTCAACGTGGGAACGATTGGTCACGTGGACCATGGTAAGACCACATTAACGGCGGCGCTGACGAAGGTGTTGTCGGCGAAGTTTGGCGGTGAGATTCGCGCCTATGATCAGATTGACAATGCGCCGGAAGAGCGGGCGCGAGGGATCACGATAGCGACCTCGCACGTAGAATACGAGACCGCGAATCGTCACTATGCCCATGTAGACTGTCCGGGTCATGCCGACTATGTGAAGAACATGATTACCGGAGCGGCGCAGATGGACGGCGCCATACTGGTGTGTTCGGCAGCGGACGGCCCGATGCCCCAGACCCGCGAACATATATTGCTTGCCCGTCAGGTGGGCGTTCCCTATATTGTCGTGTTTCTGAACAAGGCGGACATGGTGGATGACGCCGAGCTGCTGGAGCTGGTGGAAATGGAAGTGCGTGAACTACTGTCCAAGTACGAGTTTCCCGGTGATGACATTCCGGTGATTATCGGCTCGGCACTGAAGGCGCTGGAAGGGGATCAGAGCGACATAGGGGAGCCTGCGATTTTCCGTTTGGCGGATGCCATGGACAGTTACATCCCGATGCCCGAGCGTCCCGTGGACAAGCCCTTCTTGATGCCGATAGAAGACGTATTTTCGATTTCGGGTCGTGGCACGGTGGTGACCGGACGAATTGAGCGTGGCATTGTGAAGATTGGCGATGAAATCGAGATTATCGGCATTCACAACACCGCCAAGAGCATTGTCACTGGCGTGGAGATGTTCCGCAAGATTCTGGATCAGGGGCAGGCCGGAGACAATGTTGGCGTTCTGCTGCGCGGCACGAAGAAAGATGATGTAGAGCGTGGTCAGGTACTGGCCAAGCCTGGCAGCATCAAGCCGCATACGCGTTTTGAAGCGGAAGTATATGTGTTGTCGAAAGAGGAAGGTGGTCGACACACGCCGTTTTTCAATGGTTACCGCCCGCAGTTTTACTTCCGTACGACGGACGTAACGGGTGCGGTGGAATTGCCGGAAGGTGTGGAGATGGTGATGCCGGGCGACAATATATTGTTCAAGGTCGCGTTGATTGCGCCGATTGCGATGGAGGAAGGTTTGCGTTTTGCGGTACGGGAAGGCGGCCGTACCGTTGGCGCCGGCGTCGTCTCCAAGGTGGTCGAGTAA
>DAIEIW010000059.1:0-13304 GCA_027351205.1 Acidithiobacillus sp. | reverse complement strand
AACTCGCGTGGACCGTAGACGTTAAAATAACGAAAGCCATGTACCGGCGCCCGCAAATCCGTCCAGATCTGCCGGAGATACTGGTCGAACTGAAATTTGCTGAATCCGTAGACGTTGAGGGGCGATTCGGCGTAGCGCTCCTCGACAAAGACACCAGTCATGCCGTAGACCGAGGCGCTGGAGGCATAAAGGAAGGGAACATCATGATGTTGGCACCAATGCAGCAGCACTTTGCTGAAGGTGAAGTTGTTTTCCATGACATAACGGCCATCTGTCGCCATCGTATCGGAGCATGCGCCTTCATGGAAAACGGCGTCGACACCCTTCAGATGTTTGTTCTCTATCAGCCGAAGAAAAGCCTCTGCCTCCATGTAATCGGCAATTTCTAGATCGGTGAGATTGAGAAACTTCTCGGCGCGGCTCAGATGGTCGACGACGAGAATATCTGTAATGCCCCGTTGATTGAGGGCCTGCACGAGATTGGCGCCAATAAAACCGGCCCCGCCAGTGACGATATACATGCGTACTCCTCCTTTTGCGGCTATGATAACAGAAAGCAGGCGCCTTCCTATAAGGTGCCATCACTTTGCTCTTTTCCCCAGGCTCACACCTGCCCTATTCCTGCTGAAAAAATCAGATAATGCCTATTGAGGGACACTGCCATGTCCGAGGAGGAACATGCAAGATCACGGCCTGTTGACGATCATCCTGCTCTTGGCTACCGGAGTGCTGCTGGTTGGTTTTCTGCGACACCTGCGTCTGCCGGCAGTCTTTGCATATCTTTTGACAGGCGTCATTCTGGGTCCGCATGCCCTGGCCGTAGTGCCCGATCTTGCCAGCACCCGGCAGCTTGCCGCCTTCGGGGTAGTTTTTCTGATGTTTACCATCGGCCTAGAATTCAGTCTCGCGCAGTTCCTGAGTATGCGCCGCCTAGTATTTGGCATGGGGCTGGCTCAGGTCGTTCTGACCAGTCTGGTCTTTGTCGGCATCGCGCTGCTCATCCCGCTTTCCTGGAAGACGGGGGTAATCCTCGGTGGAATTCTGGCCATGTCATCCACTGCCATGGTGGTACGGGCACTGGCCGAAAAAATGGAAATACAGACCCGGCATGGGCGTATCGCCGTAAGTGTGCTGCTGTTCCAGGATCTCGCCGTAGTCCCGTTACTGATTCTGATCCCTGCGCTTGCGGGTTCGGCCAATGATCTGGCTGATGACCTGGCCATGGCCGGACTGAAGGCGGTGCTGGTGCTATTGGTCCTGCTGGTGGTCGGGCGGCCGGTAATACGACCCTGGTTTCAGCTCGTGGCCAATCGAAAGTCGACAGAGCTGTTCATGCTCAATGTGTTACTGGTGACCCTCGGGCTCGCGTGGATTACCGAGCAGGCGGGATTATCGCTGGCACTGGGTGCTTTTGTAGCGGGGATGCTGATTTCCGAGACGGCTTACCGCTATCAGGTGGAAGCGGATATCGCACCTTTTCGCGATATTTTACTGGGTCTTTTTTTCGTTACCATTGGCATGCTCGTGGATTTGCCAGCGTGGTGGGCGAATCTGGGCTGGGTCATAATCGTGCTGGCCATGATTCTGCTGCTCAAGGGTATGCTGGTCTGGGGACTCGCACGTCTTTTCGGCTATGAGTCGGGCGTGGCATTGCGCTCAGCTATTGTACTGGCTCAGGCGGGTGAGTTTGGTTTCGTGCTGCTAGCGTTAGCCAACCAGTATCAATTGTTGCCTGCCCATGTGCTGCAACCGGTTCTCGGCGGCATGCTCCTGTCCATGATGCTCGCACCTGTTCTGGTGGAGCGTAACGGATGGTTGACCCGTCAAATGGTAGGCAGCTATCGCCACCATCGTGATCAGCAACTGGCGGATATCCGTTCGGCAAATTTGCAGGCTCATGTTGTGCTCTGCGGCTATGGGCGGGTGGGACAGAGTGTGGGGCGAGTCCTGGAAGAAGAGGGTATCCCCTTTGTGCCGCTCGATCTGGACCCGGTACGGGTACGCCAGGCGCAGTCGGCGGGCGAGTCTATTTTTTATGGCGACGCCAGTCGTCGCGATGTATTGCAGGCGGCAGGCATTTTTTCTGCACGGGCCGTGGTCATTACGTATGCGAACGTCACCTCCAGCCAGAGGGTCCTGTCCATTATCAAGGAACTACGCCCGGACTTGCCAGTCGTCGTGCGGGCCCACGACGACAGCCAGTTGGAGAGACTGGAAGCCGCCGGCGCCGATGAAGTCGTGCCGGAAGTAACCGAAGGCGCTCTGATGCTGGCCTCACAGACCTTGTTGCTGATCGGTTTCCCGATCAGTACGGTGCTGCGTCGAGTGCGACGTTTCCGGCAAGAGCGTTATCAGTTCTTCCGGGGAGCATTCTGGGGGAGCTCGGAACCCGGTGAAGACCAGGGTTCGGCGCGACTGGCTTCCATTGCGCTGGGTGAAACCGCTTTTGCCCTCCATCTCAGCCTGCGCGAACTGAACCTCACCAGTTTTGGAGTGGTCGTAGTGGCCGTAAGACGCCACGGAATTCGCGGACGTGAACCGTCTCCCGATACGGTACTGCAACCTGGGGATGTGTTGGTGCTATTCGGGACGCCTGCGGCACTTACCCAAGCTCAACTCTACGTGCTGGAGGGCAATAAAGTACAGGAAGCGGCAGCGGTGTAAGGCTTTGGGCAGGGGTGGAGTGGCAACAATGTGCGCGCGGTGCTATGTTTGCGGACGCCTGTTCAACCGTATAAACCACTTCACCAGGTACTTTTTTATGTCGACATCTATAGACTCTGCCTTATCCGAAACACGATCCTTCCCTGTTCCCGCCCATTTTGCCGGTCAGGCCAATATGGATGCCGAAACCTTCGCTCGCCTGAGCCGGCAAGCGACAGAGAATCCAGAGGGTTTTTGGGGGGACCTGGCGCATCAGCATCTGGACTGGGATGTCCCGTTTCAGCGTGTGCTGGAGGTGGATCAGGCACCCTTCTATCGCTGGTTCGGCGGCGGTCAACTCAATGTAGCGTACAACTGCGTGGATCGGCACCTGCGGGGTGCCACACGCCATAAAGCAGCATTGATATGGGAGGGCGAGGATGGCAGTGTGCGGACCGTGACCTACGCACAACTGCATCGGGAAATGAGCCTTTTTGCCAATGCGCTCAAACGTCAGGGGGTGCAAAAGGGGGATCGGGTCGCGATCTACATGCCCATGGTGCCGGAAGCGATCATCGCCATGCTTGCCTGCGCACGGATTGGAGCGATCCATACCGTGGTGTTTGGCGGATTCTCGGCGGAGGCCCTCAAGGACCGTCTGGAGGACACTGATGCCAAGGTGCTGATCACCGCTGATGGTGCCTGGCGTGCAGGAAAGGTGGTGCCACTCAAACGCCATGCGGATCAGGCTCTGCTGCGCGAGCATGAACATTCCGTACGGCACGTCATTGTCCTGCGCCGTACCGGGGCGGATATCGACATGCAGGAGGGCCGCGATATCTGGTGGGAGGATGCTGTCGCCGACGTGAGTGCTGACTGCCCTGCCCTGCCCATACAGGCTGAGGATCCGCTCTTCATTCTTTACACCTCGGGTAGTACTGGCAAACCCAAGGGCATATTCCACAGCAGTGCAGGCTATCTGCTCTGGACTATGCTCACCACTCGCTGGGTATTCGATATCAAGCCGGAAGATGTGTACTGGTGCACTGCGGACATTGGCTGGATCACCGGCCACAGCTACGTGGTCTACGGTCCGCTGGCCAACGGCGCCACGGTCTTCCTTTATGAAGGGGCGCCCATGCATCCGCAACCGGATCGGTTCTGGAAAATGATCGCACGGCATGGCGTCAGTATTCTCTATACCGCCCCTACGGCGGTACGCGCCTTCATGAAAATGGGCGATGAATGGCCGCAGCGCCATGACCTCTCCAGTCTGCGGCTTCTGGGTTCGGTGGGTGAACCTATGAATCCGGAGGCCTGGATATGGTATTACAAACAGATTGGCGGTGGGCGCTGCCCAGTAGCCGATACCTGGTGGCAAACGGAAACCGGGGGGCACATGATCGCGCCGTTGCCTGGCGTGACAGCCAACAAACCAGGTTCTTGCGCCCTACCCCTCCCCGGCATCAGCGCGCGCATTGTGAATGACCAGGGCGCCCCCATCACCGCCCCCGATGCCGGTGGCTACCTGGTCATTGACCGGCCGTGGCCGGGCATGCTGCGCGGCGTCTGGGGTAATCCGGAGCGTTATGTAGAGAGTTACTGGGCCAAGTTTGATAATCGCTATTACATTGCCGGAGACAGTGCGCGCCGCGACGCGGACGGTTATTTCTGGATGATGGGGCGTATCGATGACGTGCTCAATGTCTCCGGGCACCGTCTGGGTACGGCGGAGGTGGAGTCGGCATTGGTGGCGCACCCTGCGGTCTCGGAAGCAGCGATTGTTGGAATTCCGCATGAAATCAAAGGAGAGGCTATTTGTGCTTTTGTTGTACTGAAGCATCAGCATCAGGGTGACGATCGTGATGAACTGGGTGCGGCGCTGCGCACGCAAGTGACCGAACTGATCGGTGCGATCGCCAGACCCGACGATATCCGTTTCACCGACGCTCTGCCCAAAACCCGTTCCGGCAAAATCATGCGCCGCCTGTTGCGCTCCATTGCCCGTGGTGAAGAGGTCACCCAAGACATGAGCACGCTGGAAGATGAGGGTACCTTACAGAACCTGGGTACCGTAAAACGATAATAAGCGCTTCTGCGCGCGCAGTGTCACCAAGGTGCCATCTTGCGTCGGCAGAGCCTTGCGTATCCTGGTGACCACAAGGGATGTCTGGCGCGCAGGCTAGCGCATCCCTATGGCGCAGAACCTGTCACGGTTCTACGCCGGTATCATCGGCCAGACTGCCACTATTTCGCGGCGCATACTCAGTGCACCCGCCGTCCGACAAAGGTAAAGCTGTCTCCTTCAAGAACTACTTCAACAATCTCACCGGGTCCGAAGTCACCGCGCAGGAGTTTCTGGGCAAGGGGATTTTCGATCTCCCGCTGAATCACCCTTTTCAGTGGACGGGCGCCGTAGACGGGGTCATAACCGACCTCAGCCAGATGATCCAGCGCGCCATCACTGAGCACCAGATCCATATCCCGCTCGCGCAGGCGTGCCCGCAGGAAGCCCATCTGAATGCCGGTAATCTCACGAAGCTGCACCGCGGTGAGGGGACGGAAGATGACCAGCTCATCAATGCGGTTGAGGAACTCCGGGCGGAAGTGATCCTGCACCACGTCCAGTACCGCCACGCGCATACCGTCATATTCCCCTTTGCGACTGAATTCCTGAATTCGATCGGAACCAAGGTTGGAAGTCATGACGATGACGGTATTGCGGAAATCTACCGTGCGCCCCTGGCCATCGGTGAGCCGACCGTCATCCAGTACCTGCAGAAGGATATTGAAGACTTCCGGGTGGGCCTTCTCCACCTCGTCCAGCAATACGACCGAATATGGTTTGCGCCGCACCGCTTCAGTGAGATAGCCGCCTTCT
Source organism: Acidithiobacillus sp. (assembly GCA_027351205.1). Taxonomy (GTDB): domain Bacteria; phylum Pseudomonadota; class Gammaproteobacteria; order Acidithiobacillales; family Acidithiobacillaceae; genus Acidithiobacillus. Next base: position 7,780 of record DAIEIW010000059.1, on the reverse strand, counting down.
TCATAACCTACATATCCCGGAGGCGCGCCAATGAGCCGTGCCACCGAATGCTTCTCCATGAATTCGCTCATATCGATGCGCACCAGATGGTCTTCACTGTCGAAGAGGAATTCGGCCAGGGCCTTGGTCAACTCCGTTTTGCCGACGCCCGTGGGGCCAAGGAAAAGGAAAGAACCATTGGGACGCTTGGGGTCAGACAGTCCTGCCCGGGAGCGGCGAATGGCGTTGGATACCGCGGCCACGGCCTCGCTCTGGCCCACTACCCGCGCCTGCAGACGCTCATCCATCTTGAGGAGTTTTTCTTTTTCGCCCTCCAACATTTTGGAGACAGGAATGCCGGTCCAGCGGGCCACCACTTCAGCGATTTCCTCCTCACCCACCTCGGTGCGCAACAAGGTGGGTTTAGCGCCTGAACCTGCTGATTGCGCATGGATTTCTGCGGCATGGAGCTGTGCTTCCAATGCCGGAATAGAGCTGTATTGCAGTTCCGCCATACGCTCCAAGTCGTTAGCACGACGCGCCGTGTCCAGCTCGACGCGCTTTCGGTCCAGTTCTTTCTGAATCTGTGAGGTGCCTTCGATAGCCAGCTTTTCACCTTTCCAAACTTCTTCCAGCTCCTGATATTTGCGATCTGACTCGTTGATTTGGGCCTGCAGGATATCCAGGCGCTTACGGCTGGCTTCATCCTTCTCCTTCTCCAGTGCCACGCGCTCGATGTTCAACTGAATGACGCGGCGCTCCAGTTCATCCAGTTCCTGAGGTTTGGAATCAATTTCCATCTTAATGCGGGAGGCTGCTTCGTCCATCAGATCTATGGCTTTGTCAGGCAGATTACGGTCGGTGATATAGCGGTGTGAAAGCTGTGCTGCGGCGACGAGCGCCGGATCGGTAATGCGTACCCCATGATGAGCTTCATAGCGTTCTTTCAGGCCACGCAAAATGGCGATGGTGTCTTCCACACTGGGTTCATCCACCAGCACCCGCTGGAAACGTCGTTCCAGCGCCGCATCTTTTTCAATATATTTACGATATTCATCCAGTGTGGTGGCACCGATGCAATGTAATTCGCCGCGCGCCAGCGCCGGCTTGAGCATATTGCCCGCGTCCATGGAGCCCTCGGCCTTGCCAGCCCCTACCAGCGTATGGATTTCATCAATAAAAAGAATGATTTTACCCTCACTCTTCTCTAGGTCGTTCAATAAAGACTTCAGACGTTCCTCGAATTCACCGCGAAACTTGGCACCCGCAATCAGTGCCCCCAGGTCCAAACCCAGAAGGCGCTTATCGCGCAAGGATTCCGGCACTTCGCCATTAATCAAGCGCAGTGCCAGGCCTTCGACAATAGCGGTTTTGCCCACACCGGGTTCACCGATCAACACCGGATTATTTTTGCTGCGCCGCAGCAATACCTGAATGGTCCGGCGGATCTCGTCGTCACGGCCGATCACCGGGTCCAGCTTGCCTTGACTGGCCCGCTCGGTGTAGTCGATGGTATATTTCTCCAGCGCCTGACGTTGCTCTTCGGCATTGGCGTCATTGATTTTTTCCCCACCGTGCAGATCGTGGACGGCCTGTTCCAGATCCTTGGTGGTGGCACCCGCCTCTTTCAGGAGGCGCCCAGCCTCGCCCTTGTCGTCCATCAAGGCCAGCAGGAAGTGTTCGGTGGAAATATACGTGTCGCCGCGCTTCTGACCTATCTTGTCGGCCAGATTGAGCATGTTGGTGAGATCGCGGCCTACCTGCACCTCGCCTGGGTGCCCTTGTACTTTCGGCATGGACTCCAGCGCGCGATTCAACTGATTGCGCAGGGCATCGACCCGTACACCGGCTTTTGACAGGAGTGGCCGGGCGATACCTCCTTCCTGGTCAAGAAAAGCAGCAAGCAAGTGGACGGGCTCCATCTGCTGGTGATCCTGCGCCAGCGCAAGACTCTGGGCATCCTGAAAAGCCTGTTGGAATTTGGTAGTCAGTTTATCGGCACGCATTGAGTGGCTCCCGTGGGTTATGTTGCTCAGGAAATGGGATTAGTCGGCCTCATTTTCAAGAGCGGATGCCGGCCGTAATGCCTGGATCAGGAATAACCCCCCAAAGAGGGCCAGCGCCGACGCCGCTGCAAAGGTATTCTGCCCGCCCCAGTGAGCCCAGGTCCAGCCCGCCCCCAGGGCTCCCAACCCTCCGCCCAATCCGTAAACGACGCTGGCATAAAGCGCCATACCCCGGGCGCGCAGAGCGCCGGGGAAGCGCCTCGATACCCAGTGTACCGCCGCCAGATGGAAGGCTGCATAGCTGGCCGCATGGAGGCCTTGTACTAGTATGATCCACACCAACCCCGGCCACCAGGCGATCACGCCCCAGCGCAGAGCGGTCAGCACGAAGGCGCCAGTGAAAACCAGTGGCACGCCGAGGCGCCGGATAAGATGATCGCCCCACCAGAAAAAGGCTACCTCGCAGAGTACGGCGAAACCCCACAGCATCCCGATTGCGGCACTGCCCAGGCCATGCTGTTCCGCATAGATGGAATAGAAGGCGTAATAGGCTCCGTGACTGGCCTGTTCCAGTAAACCCGCCAGCAGGAAAAACCAGAGACTGATATGGCGTAGTGTGCTACTGAGGCGGGGGCGCGGCGCATCAGCGTCTGGCAGCGTGCCGTAGGGTAGATAACGACTCGCTCCCCATGCTGCCACCAGAAAAATGGCGATACCGGGCAAAAACGCGGTCATTCCCCAGTGGGCAAGCAGCCCGCCCATGCCCAGCGACAAGGCGATAAATCCAAGGGAGCCCCAGAGTCGAATACGCCCATAGGCGGTGCCGCAGCGTTGTGCCCAGTCCATGGTGGCAGCGTCCACCAGGGGTAGCGTTGCTGCCCAGAAGAAGGAAAAAGTCAGCGTGATCAGCAGCAATGCCGAAAAGTTACCGTGGGCCAACCCCAGGGCGAGGAAACCGGCTGCAGTAATCAGCGCCGCCCAGGGGACGATCCGCCGACTTCCCCAAAAATGCGCCAGCCAGCCCCAGAGATTGGGCGCCAGCACCTTACTAAACTGCACGGCGGCGGTGAGAATTCCGATCGCCAGAGGACCCTGGCCCTGGGCATGCAGCCATGGACCCCAGTAGGGCATAAACGCCCCCAGCGCGCAAAAGTACAGGAAATAGAAGGCGGCAAGCCAGCCCCCTTCCCGGTCTGCCTGCATACCTTAGGTAGGGATGAAAGGCAGTGGCGTCTGCACGTCGGCGTTCTGGGCGCGGTCGCGCATCCAATGATCCATAATCACCAGCGCCAGCATGGCCTCGACGATGGGGACGGCACGAATGCCGACACAGGGATCATGGCGACCAGTGGTGATCACTTCGGCCGGGTGACCATGCACATCGATACTCTGTCGCGGGATACGAATACTGGAGGTCGGCTTGATGGCCACGGACAACGTGAGATCCTGCCCAGAAGAAATACCGCCGAGAACACCACCGGCATGATTGCTCTGGAAACCCGTGGCGGCCATGGCATCTCCATGATAGCTGCCCCGCTGCTCTACCACTGCGAAACCGTCACCCACGGCTATCGCCTTGACCGCGTTGATGCTCATCATCGCCTTGGCGATATCCGCTTCCAGGCGATCAAATACCGGTTCACCGAGCCCAACCGGCACGCCGGAAACCCGCGCATCGACTCGCGCGCCAATGGAATCCCCCTCTTTGCGCAGGGCATCCAGAAAGTCGGCCATCCGGATCGCTGCCCTGGCGTCGGGACAAAAGAAATCATTGTGGGAGATTTCCGCCGCGTCAAAATCCTCGGCGTGGATGGGTCCCATCTGCGCCATCCACGCCTGGATGTTCACGCCAAGACGCTCGCGCAGAAACTTGCGGGCGATGGCCCCGGCGGCGACCCGCGTCGCCGTTTCCCGCGCCGACGAGCGCCCCCCCCCTCTATAGTCGCGCAGGCCGTATTTCTGCAAGTAAGTATAATCCGCATGACCAGGACGAAACAGCTCTTTGATTTTACTATAATCCTGTGAGCGTTGGTCCGTGTTGCGAATCAGCAGTCCAATGGGCGTGCCGGTGGTCAGGCCCTCAAAGACACCGGAGAGAATCTCGATCTGATCCGCTTCCTGACGCTGGGTGGTATGGCGCGACTGACCGGGACGACGGCGATCCAGTTCGGTCTGAATATCGGCTGCGCTGAGCGTCATGCCCGGTGGGCAGCCATCGACGATGCAACCGATAGCCGGGCCGTGACTCTCGCCAAAGGTGCTGACCCGGAAACATTCGCCGATACTGCTTCCGGCCATGAGCTATTTTTCCATTTCAATCATGGCATAAGCCGAATGATTGTGAATCGACTCGAAGTTTTCGGAAGAAACCGAAAACCACTGCACGCGCGAGTCTTCCTGCAGCCGCAGCGCGACATCCCGCACCATATCTTCTACAAATTTGGGGTGGTCATACGCATATTCCGTAACATATTTTTCATCGGGGCGTTTCAGCAGGCCGTAAAGCTCACAGGAGGCCTCTGCCTCGATCAGGTCAATGATATCCCTGATCCATACGGTTTCACAGGCACGCACATGGACCCAAACATGGGCCCGCTGATTGTGGGCTCCATATTCCGAAATACTTTTCGAGCAGGGGCAAAGACTGGTAACCGGCACCATGACCCCCATGATCAGACGATAACCTGCCGGAGTAATTTCTCCCGCCAGTTTTACCTCATAGTCCAGCATGCTCCTGACACCGGAGACGGGAGCGGTCTTCTCGATAAAAAACGGAAAGCGCATCTCCAGCCGCGCCGAATCCGCCTCCAGACGTTGCCGCATCTCCTCGACCACAGCGCCGAAGCCTTCGACACTGAAGGGGCCCTCATGGGTATTGAGAATCTCGATGAAGCGTGACATGTGTGTACCCTTTAGATGGGCAGGCAGACTCACGTACATGTTGCATCGGGCGATCGTAGCCTGCACAATCCCGTCACGATCCTGGATCTGCAGGGGATGGCGCACGGCGCGAATACCCACCTGCTGGATGGCGATGGCACGTGGGTCGGCACGGCCCTGTACGTCTTCCAAGATTTCTACCGCGCAATCTCTCACCGGACCCTCGCTTGGGAATAGTGGACCGAATTAGTCAAATACTACGCCCTGACCGATGACGGGGCAAGCAATGCCAGCAATTCTCTGCCGGACTTTTCGATTCCTGCGGCATCCAGGCCCAGATCTGCCAGCCATCGGCCGGCGTCGCCCTGTTCGATGAAGATGTCGGGTAAACCGAGTAGACGCATGGGTACTACGACGCCATCATTGAGCAGGAATTCTGCCACGGCACTACCGGCACCGCCCATACGTGAACCTTCCTCCACCGTCAAAAATGCGCGATGGGTCTGTGCCAGGCTGGTCAGCAATTCCGTATCCAGCGGCTTGACGAAGCGCATGTTGACGACGGTGGCGTCGAGGACTTCGCCCGCCGCCATGGCCGCCGCCGTCCGGGTACCGAAGGCGAGAATCGCCAGATCCTTGCCTTTCCGCAGGACCTCGGCCTTGCCGACAGGGATCTGCCGCGACAAATCTCTGTCCAGGGCTACGCCCAGTCCATTGCCGCGCGGATAACGCACCAAGGCGGGTCCCTGCCAGGCAAAGCCTGTATTGAGCATGTCGCGCATTTCCTGCTCATCTTTTGGTGCCATGATGACCAGATTGGGTATGCAACGGGCATACGCGATGTCGAAGGCGCCCTGATGGGTGGCGCCGTCGGCGCCCACCAGTCCGGCACGGTCGATGGCAAAAAGTACCGGCAGATTCTGGATGGCGACATCATGCAGGAGCTGGTCATAGGCCCGCTGCAAAAAGGTGGAGTAGATGGCGACTACCGGATGTATCCCATCACAGGCCAGCCCTGCCGCAAAAGTCACTGCATGCTGCTCGGCGATACCCACATCAAAATAGCGCTCGGGAAACAGTTGTTCAAAGCGCACCAGTCCGGAGCCCTCCCGCATAGCCGGTGTAATGGCGACCAGGTGTTTTTCCGCCGCGCCTTTTTCGCAGAGCCAGTCGCCGAACACCTGGGTGTAGCTGAGTGCACCGGCGGATTTCTTCGCCATCCTGCCATCGCTGCGGTTAAAGGGCGTTACTCCGTGATAGCCGCAGGGATCCTGCTCGGCAGGACCATAGCCCTTGCCCTTTTTGGTGATCACATGAAGCAGACGTGGCCCTCTAATTTTTTTCAGGTTCTCGAGAGTGGGGATCAACGTATCCAGATCGTGGCCATCAATGGGGCCAAAATAATGAAATCCCATTTCCTCGAACAGCGTCCCCGGCGTCACCAGTCCCTTCACGCCCTCTTCCGCCTTTCTCGCCAGTTCACGCAATGGCGGCACGAAACTCAACGCCTGTCCCGCACCCTCGCGTACGGTGTTATAGAGGCGCCCGGAGAGAATGCGCGTCAGGTATCGGGATACCGCGCCCACATTGGGTGAAATAGACATCTCGTTATCATTGAGGACCACCAGCAGGTCGGCATCCAAAACCCCGCCGTTATTCAGCGCTTCATAGGCGAGGCCTGCCGTCATGGCACCATCACCAATGATCGCCACCACCTGCCGTGATTTATGCTCCAGCCTGGCCGCCACCGCCATCCCCAGACCGGCGCTGATAGAGGTACTGGAGTGTCCGGCGCCAAAGCTGTCATAGGGACTCTCATCCCGCTTGAGAAACCCGGAGAGACCATCCCTGATACGCAACTGCGAAAAACGTGCACCACGTCCGGTCAGAATTTTGTGGGGGTATGCCTGGTGCCCAACATCCCAGATCAGACGATCGTCTGGCGTATTGAATACGGCGTGCAGCGCCACGGTCAGCTCCACAGCTCCCAGACAGGAAGAGAGATGTCCACCCGTCTGGCTGACTGTTTCCAAGAGGAAGTGGCGCACCGCCTTGGCCACGCTCTTCTGCTCACTGCGCGACATCTGGCGCAGTTCGGCAGGCATGGGGATACCCTTCAACAAATCGCTCATTTGCTCCGCTCTATAATGAGGCGCGCCAGAGCGCGAAGATGATCTGCTTCCGCCTGCCAGGATTGCAAGGCATCCAAAGCCTCGTCGAGCAGGCGTCGGGCATAGCTTCGTGCCTCTGCAAGGCCAAGCAGGGTGATGAAACTGGGTTTATTGCGGCTGCGGTCCGCACCCTGCTGCGCTTTTCCGGTCTGTTGCAGATCCCCGATTTCGTCGAGGATATCGTCCTGCACCTGAAAGGCGAGCCCGACACGGTCGGCGTAACGCAGAAGGGCGGCACCCCGGGCCTCCTGCACATCAATGCCTGCCGCGCAGAGCGCCAACTGTGTGGCGCAGCGCATGAGCATGCCCGTTTTGTGCAGGTGCATTTGCTCCAACGCCGGCAAGGCCAATTCATGCCCCACTGCGGCAAGATCAATGGCCTGTCCTCCCACCATGCCCCGCGAACCAGAGGCCTGCGCGAGGGTCGCCAGCATCTGCACCTGCCGTTCCGCCGCCACGCCCCAACCTGGTTCAGCGAGTGCCAGGAAGGCCTGTGCCTGCAAACCGTCGCCGACAAGAATGGCCGTGGCTTCGTCATAGGCGCGATGACAGGTGGGCAGGCCACGACGCAGATCATCGTTGTCCATGGCGGGGAGATCATCATGCACTAGCGAATAGGCATGGATCATTTCCAATGCCGCTGCAGGGCGGTCCAGATGCTCCAGCGGTACCCCCAAACAGGCCCCCGTTGCGTATACCAGCAGGGGACGGACGCGCTTGCCGCCACCCAGCGTACTGTAACGC
>DAIEIW010000058.1:0-2987 GCA_027351205.1 Acidithiobacillus sp. | reverse complement strand
CCTGACGAAAGGCTTCCAAATCCCACACCAGCTTTTCGGGGTCAGGGTCCTCGATGAGCAGTTCCCCGTTGTAATATTCGCGGCCATCCGAATCGGTATCAAAAATGTGTTCCGTTTTGCCCCAATGCAACACTTCACGCTTTACGATCTTTGGCATTTTGTCATGCTCCCTGCATAAGTTGATGATTACCTGGTACCGGCCCATCCTTAGACCCCACCAGCCGGATCACGATGCACCAGTTTGTGCATCTCGCTCAACAGCGCCATGCCTTCCATATCCGGCAATACCGGTATACCCGCGATCTTTTGTTTGCGCATCGCGTCTGTGGAACGCAGCATCTCAATAAGTATAGGCAATTCAGCAGGGTTGTACTGCGTCTGCCGGAAACGGTCCACCACATCGCGGAGATCCGGCGTCAGATCGCTGATGTCAAAACTCCCCTCTCCGGCGCGCGCAGGCGTTGCATCGGCCACCGACGCGGAAGCATTTCCGGCAGGCTTCCACGTCATCTCCTGTTGCGTCGCGGCCAGTCCCGTTTGCCCCGGCGAAGGCTGCGGCCCACCCTTCGCCCCGCCCAGCAAGAGGCCAGTCAGCGGGTCTCTGGTCATGCCCGGCACCAACTGCAGTTTTTCGCGGGACACAATAGGGGCCAAATGCTGGATGTGAACGGCATCAGGTTCCTTGGGGACCACATAGATCATGTTCGCCTTAACCACCCTCTGTATGTCACCGGTCTTGCGCTGCAGCGTCATAAAGATGTGCGCCTGCCCTTCTTTTTGCACCTTCAAATCTTCCATGTTGACCAGCGACTCCTTTTGCACGCTGATCGTCGGCCCCGCCTTGATGCCGCCGAACGTGGAGTTCATATCGTACTCATAGGCATTTTGTACGGGCTTCCAGACCTCGCCACCGAGCTTTGTCGCCATCTCCATGGTCTCGACATCTTCGACACCGCCGATGATTTTCGCGCGCGTTGCACCGCCGGCAATCGCCTTTGCGGTTTCCGCGTTCTTTTCGAGCATGTGACTGTGGGCCTGTGCGCCGTAGGACACGGAAAACCCGAGACTACGAGCCTGTGTGGCGATCACGTCCTCGCCATCGACAATATAGGCCGGTTTTTCGTCGAAGATGATGTAGAACGGATGATTGCCCTGCGTCAGGGTCTTGAAGCGCGGGTCCCCTTCACGACGCTCCACGGTATCCCCCAGCACGCGGTTCATCATTGCCTTGACCGATGCCGTGACGATCTTGCCCAGCGACTCGGCACCTTGCTTGGACAGGCCGAGCGTGGGCAGCAGCACAATCACGATGCGACGATTCAACGCCACATCCACCCAATCTATTTCGGTGTAGCTGCTATCGGTGATGTACCAGTAGGTGTCTGCCATGATACCCAGCGATTTCGTGAGCTGCATGATGACGTAACCGTGCTGCTCTTCGCGGGTTGCCTCATTGGCGTCCTGTGCCGGCGCGACACCTTTGTCCAGTTGCTCGATCTGTTCTTTGATTTTCCCCTGAAAGGCGGCATAGCCGCTCTCCGAAATCTCGCTTGGCCTCTGCGCGCTCAACGTCAGCATCAACTGGTTTTTCATCTCCGCGATTTCCTGCGGAGACAGGTTCGTGCCCGTTGTTTTGGGGAGACCGCCCGGGAGGGTTTTCAGGTAGCCCTCCAACGCCGAACGAATCCGTACCGGAATCCGGTCATCCCGGTAGATGGTCATAATCTCCCGCAACTCGACCGCGCTCCGAAAGCGTGACGGGCTCAAGGGTTCGTTTTTATGGTCACGCAGCCAGGTCAGGGACGGCATGAGCGCCTTGATGAGCGACTCAGTACGACCCAGCCACATCTGGTCGGAGTTCGGCCCGGAGTCCAACAGACTGGTCATCATTTCCGAGAGTTCGGTGCTGGCCCCCAAGGCCAGCAGATTGGCGATGTTGCTGGTCCGCCGTTTGTCCGCGACGACGCGATCTTTGCCGCCCGTCTGAAAGTTCACGATGAGTACATCGTCTTCGCGCAGGAAGGCCCGCGCCATGGCAATCACCAGGCTGGGTATGACAATTTCGCCCTTGCCGTCGATCAGGATCATACCGGAGCCCTGCATCAGGGCGTTCCAGATAAAGCCCATCAGGGTTACGGTCTTGCCCGCACCGGACACCCCGATCAGATACAGGTGCGCCCGCAAATCGCTATTGGTCAGGAACAATGGCCGCTGGGTGAACCGCTCCCAGCCCGCCAGAAAAATCCCTTCGCCTTTGCGCATCTTGCCATTGACCGGGTTAAGGTCCGCCGGATCGTCCGCATTCAGGAAGATCGGCGCTTTCAGGGGCCAGCCGTACTTGTTGATCTGCACCTGGCCGTACCAGAACAGCAGCGGAGCGATGAGGAGCACCGGCACCCCAACGCCGGGGAAAACTCCGACGACACCCGCCATGACCAATAACACCATCCAGACGCCATCGGTCATGAAGCTGTCGCTGACCCTGCGACCGAACGGCCGCACGTCGCGGATGATCTCGCGGTGCTCGAAATGGGTGCGTGTGGTACTCACAGATCATTCTCCCACGGCTTTTCATCTTCCGGGGCGACACGGCGGGTGCCATCCTCTTCTCGAAGCGCAGCGACCATGCCGACGACCGCATCTTCAACGCACGGGTCATGAATAGCTTCGCCGCTCTTTATTTCTTCCTGATAGTGGGCCAGCACGCCATGCCCTTCGACAAAGGCACGCGGGCGATCCAGACTCTGGACCGCATACCACAGGGTACGATCCACGGCCCGCAGCCATGCCATGTAGGCCGGTGCCGCCATGCCTTTATTCCGCGCCTGCTTCAACAAATCCAGAAACGCCGTGTCACGATAACCGTGTTTGGCAGCGATGGCGTCCATAAACGCGATGTCGTGCTCTTTGACCGGCCATGGGACGCTCTTCAGCTCGGGTGGCGTATAGGCTCCGCCTTTCTTGAGTTTCACCCCATAGTAGTGGCG
>DAIEIW010000050.1:0-2557 GCA_027351205.1 Acidithiobacillus sp. | reverse complement strand
ATCTTCTCGTTTCTCAAGTCCGTTTCTGCCCGGATGCCGCGTTTCACCAATGCGTCACTTACCGACTCGGCGTATTCCGAGTAATGCTCGCTGATGGGCAGCACCACGGTCTGCACCGGAGCGAGCCAGACCGGGAACTTGCCCTCATAGTGCTCGATGAGTACGCCGAAGAAGCGTTCGATGGAGCCGAAGATGGCGCGATGCACCATGATAGGTACCTTGCGCGTACCGTCTTCCGCCACATATTCCATGGCAAAGCGCTCCGGCAGATTAAAGTCGAGCTGTACGGTACTGCATTGCCACTTTCGGCCGATGGCGTCCTGAATCTTTAGATCGATTTTAGGGCCGTAGAACGCGCCGCCACCTGCATCCACCTGATATTCCAGGCCAGCGCGCTCCAGGGCATTGCGCAGGGCCTGGGTGGCAGCATCCCAGATCTCGTCACTGCCCACCGAGTGCCCGGGACGGGTGGACAGATTGATTTCATACTGGTCGAAGCCGAAGGTGCCGAGAATCTTTCGCACCAGTACCAGCACCGCACCGATTTCCGCCTCTATCTGGTCGGGTCGACAAAAGACGTGGGCATCATCCTGAGTAAAGCCCCGCACCCGCATCAGTCCGTGCAGGGCACCCGACATTTCGTGGCGGTAAACCGTACCCAGTTCCGCCCAGCGAATCGGCAGATCCCGGTAGGAATGCAGCTTGTCCTTATAAATGAGAATATGAAATGGACAGTTCATGGGTTTGAGCTGGTAGGCCTGTCCCTCGTCCTGCATCGGGTCGAACATGGACTCACTGTAGAAATCCTTGTGCCCCGAGGTATACCACAGCTGCTCATGGGCAATATGCGGCGTATAGAGCAGATCGTAACCTGCCTCCACGTGGGCCCCCCTCCAAAAATCCTCGATGACACGTCGCACGCGTGAGCCCATGGGATGCCAGAACACCAGGCCGCCGCCGGCATCTTCCTGAATGGAGAACAGCTCCAGTTCAGTGCCAATACGCCGGTGATCCCGCTTTTCGGCCTCCGCCAGTTGCCGGAGATAGGCGTCAAGGTCTTTCTGCTGCGCCCAGGCCGTACCATAAATACGCTGCAACATGGGATTGCGGGAATCCCCGCGCCAATAGGCGCCCGCCACTCGCTGCAATTTGAATGCCCCGAGAACACCAGTCGATGGCACATGGGGACCGCGGCACAGGTCCACGAAATCCCCCTGCCGATACAGGCTCAGTGGTTCACCTTGGGGAATGGCGCGGATAATTTCGACCTTGTAGTCTTCGCCCATCTTTTCAAACAGAGCCATGGCATCTTCGCGGGAGAGCATCTCGCGTTGCACCGGAAGATTTTCTTTGACCAGTGCGTGCATCCGCCCTTCAATCGCTTCCAGATCTTCTGGCGTGAAACCACGCGGGAAAGCAAAGTCATAGTAGAAACCGTTATCGATGACCGGCCCGATGGTGACCTGAGCTTCCGGGTAGAGGGACTGCACCGCCTGTGCCAGCAAATGCGCGGTGGAATGGCGGATCACCTCCAGACCATCTGCGCTGTCGCGGGTGACAATCGCCACTTCCGCATCCTGATCCAGCACCGCCGAAAGATCTTTGAGGATGCCGTTGACCCGCATGGCTATCGCCGCCCTAGCGAGCCCGCTGCCGATCGTACGCGCCAGCGTCAGCCCGGTCACGGGCTCCGCAAACTGACGATGACTACCGTCCGGCAACTGGATATCTGGCATAGCCCCTCCAAAGAAAAAGCACCAGCGAGCATTGCCCCTCTGGTGCGGGATTTGGTAGGCGCGGGCGGTTTCGAACCGCCGACCTCTACCGTGTCAAGGTAGCGCTCTCCCCCTGAGCTACGCGCCTGCAGCCCGAAATGTACCGGCTAGCGGGCTATACGTCAAGAACTGCACGAGGCCGACCGCAGATCAAAGCGCGGGATCGGAGGAAACAGACCCGATCACGACCATTGCGGTGCAAGGCCAGCGCCCCGCCCGCATAGGCGTCGGTCAGATTACCCCCCGCATGGCGTAGAAACAAAAGGCCATCAACGGCCCCGGCAGGATACCCAGCACCAGCAGCGCCAGGCTGTTGATGCTTAATGCCATACTGGCCAAGTCATCGCGTACGATCAACCCCGCATCCGGCGCCGGCTTATCAAAATACATTACCTTGACGACGCGCAGATAATAAAATGCTCCGATCACCGCCAGCAGGACGCCGACCACGGCCAACCACACATATCCCGCCGCCACCACCGCCTGAAACACCGCGAGCTTGGCATAAAAGCCCACCGTCGGCGGCACACCCGCCATGGAAAACATGACGATCATCATCAAAAAAGCATACCAGGGCTTGCGCTGCGCCAAGCCCTTGAAGTCGTCGATACGCTCCGCCTCAAAACCTGCCCGGCTCACGAGCAGAATCATGCCAAAACCCGCCAGAGACATCAGGGTATAGACTACGGTATAAAAAAATGCACTGGCCAGCCCGGCCTCCGTCCCCGCCACGATCCCCAACAACATAAATCCGACATGACCGATAGTGGAATACGCCAGCA
>DAIEIW010000041.1:0-3556 GCA_027351205.1 Acidithiobacillus sp. | reverse complement strand
CAAGGACTGGAGACGTCAGTATTATCCCAGGCCTGTTTGGGGCCGCCGGCATAGTGGATGATCTCCCGCAAAGCCGCGTCATCCCATTGGTCGGGGTTGGTGAGAATCATGGGAACCGTTTTAAAGTCGCGCCGCCGCGGCGTTTTTGCCAAGCGTTCACTGAGTTCCTTCAGGCTCCTGGCACCAGCGGGCAACAAGTTGCCAGGGTTCCCGCTCAGGCCGGCCGCTACGGCGTTTGTTTGGGCACCCACGGCCCCCACGGCCAGGGCTCCAGCGCCCCACAATGCATGTTTCATGGCGTCGCGACGACTCAGCAGATTTTGCTCATTGCTCATGGTCCTCTCCTTTTGGTGTGCCAAACTACAACGTCTACTGCTTTTGGGCGGAATGCAGGGCATCTAAAACGGATGCATCGGCTTTCTGCGCGACCGCCCGCGCCGGAGCGCTACCCGTCAGCAATTCGCCACGCTGGAGATAGTAGACGGTTGTTTTACCGTTTTTCTGGACCAGCGATAGGGTGAGCGGGCAGAGACTGGTGGCGGCGGGGTCGGTGCGCAGGTAGCCGACAATGGCGCTGGACTGGCAGACGACCAACAGCCGCTCGGCCTGGATTTCCGGAGGAATCCGGGCGGCAAGCTGCGGGTTGCCCTTGTGGATGCGGGGCAGCACATTCAGGTCGTTCACTACCTTGAAGTGGCGCTCCGTCAGTTGCTGGCTGATTTTGACGGCGGCAATGTCCGCAGGCATGGCAAAAGATTCGCTGATTATGATCGGCGCGGCGCTGGCCGTATCTATGGCCAGACAGGCAAGGGCAGAGAGAAAGAATAGTTTTTTAAACATAAAAAGGGTCTCCGGAAATGGGCGAAACATCTGTTGCGAAAAATGTCACTGGAATCTGTGCATCTGCTCCGGCTGCGTGCAGCCAGCGCCAGCCATGATGTTGCAATCGCTGCAAATACAAGGCGATCGCCATGAACAGGATGGCCACGGCACTGGTGATGCTCCAAAACAGGGCATCGTCGGGCAACAGACTACGGATCGATAGGGAGCCCAGGTCCGGGCTGAGGATTGGGTTTATATAAGTGATGGCTTCCATACGCTCCTCCATCTTGTGTCGGGCAATAGGGAAGACCCACCTTGCCACTCTCTTTATAACTAAGCAAAATAGCCTATTGCTGAGTCCTGGCAAATATAATTAATCTATAGGCCAATCAAATACAATAATGCTGCAATTTCAAAACGGCGGTTCAGAATAGCCGGTATTTTTGGGGATTGCCTGGAGATGTTCCGACCACCGCTCAAGGAACGCGGACGTGTACCAGCCCAGGAAAGAGCGCCGCCAGACCATTGGCGATAAAGGTCACGGCAATAGCGGCGAGCACCAGCCCGAAGATACGGGTAGAGATGTTGATGCCCGTCACCCCCAGCCGGCGAGACAGGGGCTCCGCCAGACGCAGCGCCGCATAGGCCACTCCGGCGATTACCAGGATGTCGACGATCAGCAGGCCACTGGCCAGCCACGACGCATTTTTGTGATGGGCAATGATCACGGTGACCATGGTGCCGGGACCCGCGAGCAGCGGGATGGCGAGAGGGACTACGGCGACGGCCTCTTTCTGCATGCCCTCGGCGGCTTCCTCCGGGGTGTGGCGATAGCGGCTGGACTTGGCCTGCAACATATTGAAGGCCAGCAGCATGAGTACCATGCCGCCCGCCACCTGAAAGGCGGCGATGCTGATCCCGAAGAATTGCAGGATATATTCTCCCAGGAACGCCGACGTGAGCAGCACCACGGCGACGGCGCGCGACGCCAGCTTCGCCGTGGCGAGTTGTTGTTGCGCGTCTTCGTCGCTGGTCAGGGCAATGAAAATCGGGATGGCGCCGACGGGATTGAGGATCGCGAGCAGGGCGATGAGCGTCTGCAATGCACTGTGCAGTTCAGCGGCGACGGGCATCTGCATCGCTCCCGTGTCGCTGGTGCTGGCACAAGGCCCTTGAAAATTGCGGCGTGAGGTCGTATTTAATAGGCATCTTTTAAAGCAACAACCAATACGGAGTCGATACGATGCCAACTTACGAGTATGTATGCAAGGACTGCGGGCACCACTTGAGCGCCGAGCAGCGCATGAGTGATCCCCGCCTGACCGATTGCCCCCATTGTGGAAAGCCGGGGCTGGAGCGGCAACTGAGCGCCGGGGGCTTCGCCCTGAAGGGTTCCGGCTGGTACCAGACCGATTTCAAGGGTGGCAGCAGCAAGGCCGGCGAGAGCAAGCCGGAAGCCGCCGCTGTGCCTTCCTGTCCCGCCGGGGGTTGCGCCTGTCATTGACGCGGCGCGCGCGGCAAGGCTAGATTGTGCGCGGGCCTCCCGGTCGGGTGGCCCTTTTCTTGTTGACTCATACGGGACGCAGCATGCGGACACACTATTGTAACGGCATTCACGAAGGCCTGATCGGCCAGACGGTCATCCTCTGCGGCTGGGCGCAGAGGCGGCGCGACCACGGCGGCGTCATTTTCATAGACCTGCGGGACCGCGAAGGTCTGGTGCAGATCGTCGCCGATCCGGACCAGGTCGACGCCTTCGCCGCCGCCAACGAGTGCCGCGGCGAGTTTGTGCTGCAGGTCGAGGGCGTTCTCCGTGCCCGTCCCGCGGGTACCGAGAATCCCCACATGCCCAGTGGCAAGGTCGAACTGGCCGCAGCGCGCATCCGTATTCTCAACCGATCCGAGCCGGTCCCCTTCCCCCTGGATGAGGAAGACATCGCCGAGAACCTCCGGCTCAAGTACCGCTATCTCGACCTGCGCCGTCCGGAAATGCTCCATCGTCTGCGCCTGCGCCATCAGGTCACCCGCTTCGTGCGCGGCTATCTGGACGGTGCCGGCTTTATCGACGTGGAAACCCCCGTCCTTACCCGCTCCACCCCCGAAGGCGCCCGTGACTATCTGGTGCCGTCGCGCACCCAGCCTGGACACTTTTTCGCGCTGCCCCAGAGCCCGCAGCTCTTCAAGCAGCTTCTGATGGTGGCGGGACTGGACCGCTATTACCAGATCACCAAATGCTTCCGCGACGAAGACTTGCGGGCCGATCGTCAGCCGGAATTCACCCAGATCGACATCGAGGCCTCGTTTGTCGATGAAGAGGCCGTCATGGGGACTGCCGAGCCCATGATTCGCGGGCTGTTCGCCGAGGTGTTGGACGTGCAGTTGCCCGATCCCTTCCCGCGGATGACCTACCGGGACGCCATGCACCGCTTCGGCGTCGATCGCCCGGATCTGCGCAATCCGCTGGAACTGACGGAGCTCACCGATCTCGTGCGCGCGGTGGACTTCAAAGTGTTCCGCGAAGCCGCCGAACGTCCGCATGGGCGGGTGGCCTGCCTGCGGGTACCCGGCGGCGCCCAGCTCAGCCGGGCGCAGATCGATGCCTACACCCAGTTCACCGCCATCTACGGGGCCAAGGGTCTGGCCTGGATCAAGGTGAACGCCCTGGATCAGGGTAACGAAGGTCTGCAATCCCCCATCGTCAAGTTTTTGCCGGAAAATGTCCTGAGCGAAATCC
>DAIEIW010000038.1:0-16478 GCA_027351205.1 Acidithiobacillus sp. | reverse complement strand
GCATATTGCTTTTCCCCGGAGATAAGGAACCTCTCCGTTGGACAGGTGTCGCCTTTCATGGCACCCATCACACGAAATCTGCGCTTGGTGAAGAGCCCCTTTAGACGCATGTTAACTCATAGGTGAACAACGTCAAGGCGTTTATCCATTTTCATTCCCTCAATCGGTATCAATGCCGGGTAGCTTCAATATCTTCTGTCAGCACTTCGATCATGGTGAGTATCTGCAGATCCTCAAACTTCATCGAGTGCCCGCAGCCCTTGCAGATGATCCGATCCTCTTTGCTCTCGAATTCCGTCCCATCACACCGGGGGCAATGTAGTTCCTTGGATTCCGCCATAACTCAATGCACCGTGGATGCGGCAGCTTCCCGCATTACATGATCTGATCCGCAGCTAGGGCAATGAAGGCGGATGGACTCTCGGGGAAGTTCAAGCATGGGTCACTCTCCATAATGCTGTCACCGTGATGGCTGAACGTACCCGACACCAGCACAAAAACACCGGGGTATTTTGTCCAACTGTAACCGGTACTGTAACCGGTAGAGCCTAAAGGCAAAAATAAGGCACCTAGAGTCTCGTCTAAGCGCCTGTTTTTATTGGTCGGGGCGATAGGATTCGAACCTACGACATCCTGCTCCCAAAGCAGGCGCGCTACCAAGCTGCGCTACGCCCCGTCGCGGAGGAGAATAGCCGCTTGCCCCGCTGCGGTCAATCGAGGCGCGAGAGACGACGGCGCAGACGGTCCAGTTCGCCACGGGCGAGGGCAATGCCGTCATTCAGGCGTTGGCGTTCCTTGTCATTCAGTTCCTTGCCCTTCTGCACCAGTTCTTCGCTATAAATGGCGATGGTGTCGAGCAACTCCTCAACTCGCTCATTTATCCGCTCGCGCGACGCGACGACGCGATCCCAGGCCCGATTGGCCTGCTGCCGCAATTGCTCGCGAGTGCGGTCGCCCGTCTGCGGAGCGAAGAGTAGAGCCGTGACCGCGCCCGCTACCGCACCTGCCAGCAGGGCGATCCCCAGGGCGCTGTAGCCCATGCCATTATCGCTATCGTTTTCAAAGTTCATCATGATCAGACTCCTATATCAGGTGATGACAGTGGGGGCCTTGCGACCCGTGAGGATTTCGATTCGGCTGAGATTCCTGCCGACCTGGATCAGATCGCGCAGGGTACGTTGCGGATCCTGTTGCTGGCGCAGCGGGTCTTTCTCCAGATGCTCGTGATAAATACGCAAGGTGGCACCTTCGGTTCCGGTACCCGACAGGCGGAATATCAGCCGGGCACCGTCGGCAAAGAGCAGACGCAGGCCCTGATGCGCGCTGACACTGCCGTCGATGGGATCGGCATAGGCAAAGTCATCCGCAATGAGTATCTCCCGTCCCGCCAGCGTCTGACCAGGGAGCACCGGCAATTGGGCGGCAATGCTGTGCATGATTTGTTCCCCGATTTCTACTGGAAGGTTTTCGTAATCGTGGCGGGTATAGTAATGACGCCCGAAACGTTGCCAGTGCCGGGTGACGATCTCCGCCACCGGTTGTCCGGTATGGGCGATCACCGAGAGCCAGGCCAGTACGGCCCAGAGTCCGTCTTTTTCACGGATATGATCCGACCCGGTGCCAAAACTTTCCTCGCCACAAAACGTGATTTTGCCCGCATCCAGCAGGTTACCAAAGAATTTCCAGCCGGTGGGCGTTTCATAATGGGCGATACCCAGGGCCTCAGCCACCACATCCGCAGCCTGACTGGTGGGCATGGAACGGGCGATGCCTTTGAGACCCTGACGGTAAGCGGGGATTGCGGTGGCATGTGCCGCGAGTATCGCGAGTGAATCACTGGGGGTCACAAAAAAATGGCGTCCCAGGATCATGTTGCGGTCCCCATCTCCATCGGATGCGGCACCAAAGTCGGGTGCGTTCTCTGCGAAAAGTTCGTCGGCCAGGGGCTTGGCGTAAACCAGATTCGGATCGGGATGACCGCCCCCAAAATCCGTGAGGGGGGTGCCGTTGACCACCGTGCCTGCCGGTGCCCCGAGCTGTTTTTCAAAAATCTCGTGGGCATAGGGGCCGGTAATGGCATGCAGGGCATCGAAACGCATCCGGAAAGGCCCCTGCATGAGTTGTTTCAGCGCGTCAAAATCAAAAATGCGGGTCATCAGTTCTGCATACTCGGCTACCGGGTCACAGACTTCTATCTGCATGTCGCCCAGCCAAAAGGTGGCAGCGTGGTCAATGTCGACGTCCGCGCCGTCCAGTATCTGATAGCCCTGGATGGACCTGCTCGCGGTCCATATGGCGTCGGTGAGCTTTTCCGGAGCGGGACCGCCATTGGCAGTGTTGTATTTGATGCCAAAGTCCTGGTCGGGGCCCCCCGCGTTATGGGAGGCGCTCAGGATGATTCCGCCGTGAGCGCCGCGGGCGCGGATGACTGTAGAGACCGCAGGCGTGGAGAAGAGCCCACCCCGTCCGACAATGACCTTGCCCCAGCCATTGCCCGCTGCCATCCGGAGGATGACCTGAATGGCTTCGCGGTTATAAAACCGTCCGTCACCGCCGAGTACCAAGGTTTTCCCGGCACGATCGGGAATGGCGTTGAAGATGGATTGCACGAAATTTTCAAGGTAATGCGGTTGCTGAAAAACTTTGACCTTTTTACGCAGGCCGGAGGTGCCGGGGCGTTGGTCGGCAAAGGGCCGGGTCGCAATTTGCAATACCGCCATAGCACACCTCAGTAGTCAAGTGGGACGTCAACTCTCAAACTATAGCAGGAAAGCGCGGATCACAAGGCAAAGCCCTGGGTGCGCAGGAAATCCCGGCTGGGAAGCGCACACTGGTTCATCAGATCGATACGGTGTGGATTGCGGCGCGCACGCCGCGCCCATATCCGGGGATTGACCAGCCCGGCTGCCGCATAGACCTGTTCGGACGGGAAGAAGCAGGTCCGCAAAAACTGCCGGAAAACCTCGCGCAGGACGGGGCTGATCAGAAGTTTTTTCACCCGGCTCATGGCCTGGCTGCGCATCTGGATAGTGGTACGCGCGAAGGCCATATGGCGGGCTTCTTCGCGCATATGCACATGGGTGATGGTCAACACCGCAGCAGGTAACTCTTTGTGGGCGAAGATGATACGGTTCACGCGATCGGGTACGTTCTCGCCGATGAGGATGGTAGCCCAGAAGGCGGCCGAACCTTCCGGCGCGTAGCGGGCGAAAAGACGCGCCAGTGGCGGGCGCTGGCTCAGCGGTGTCATGAAGGAGCGCTGTGAACGTCGCTGTAGCTCGAGAAACATGAGGCTATGCCCCACTTCTTCACGCAGTTCGTGCAACTGATAGTGGTAACTGACCGGGTCGCGGTACATCTCCTGGAGCGAGTTGGCGCCAAGGCGTTGGATGAAGAGTGCTTCCAGCCACAAGCCCAACTCGCAAAAGGAGACGAACTCGACCTGGGAAAGGCGGATACGCTCCTCCGGACTCAACTGTGAGTATTCAGGCAACCCGTACAGGGACAGCAACTCTTCTGGGAGCCAAGCCGTTTCCGCGTCGAGGCTTTCCCAGGGGACCGTCTGGACCGGGTCGCGGTAGTGACTGCTGTGCTCGCTGAGCCGGTTGACCAAGGCATCATGGTGCCGCTGGATCTGCGCTTGCGCAGGAATATGATGAGCAAAGTTCATAAGCCATTCTGCCACGGACGCTCAGCCGCTCCAAGGGTGTATCGGGCTCTGTCCGCAGGCATCACGCACCTGGTCTATCGCGCGACGCACGTCATAGCGGGGCTGCCACTTCAATTTCTGCCGGGCGCTGGAAATATCTACGATCAGTGGATTTTCCAGCACTTGCAGCCAGCCGGGATCACCAAG
Organism: Acidithiobacillus sp.; assembly: GCA_027351205.1. GTDB lineage: Bacteria > Pseudomonadota > Gammaproteobacteria > Acidithiobacillales > Acidithiobacillaceae > Acidithiobacillus. The sequence continues at coordinate 12,622 of DAIEIW010000038.1, read as the reverse complement.
ACGGGTGCTGAGAGGCCGCAGGCACCTGTGCAGACCGTGCAGTTGCGTGGGTGAGAGCGGCAACTGCCAGCGGCGGGGAATGCTGGACCAGGGGATGGGATCAGGCGCCGCGATGTTGAAGATGCCATCCTGTCCATAACGGAGCGCGGCCAGTATTGCGCTTGCCGCGTCGTCTTCATGGAGACACTGGATGGGCAGGTCCGGATTGCTTAGTCGCAGTCCGTAAGGGCTCGTCGCAATCTCATTCACCAGGGCCTGCCCATGGGAGCCGATAATGGCGTGCAGGCGCAGGCGGGTGACAGCGGTTTTTTTCTGAGCAGCCGTGAACCCATCCAGCCACTGCTCCAGTGCGGCCTTGTCCTCACTGTAGGCAAAACCGGGTACCGGCCGGCAAGGTTGGCTCTCGCCAATGGGCACCGGATTATCCGGCCAGGCACCATAGGCGGCCACACTGCTGGAATAGACGACTTGCGGTACACCGGCATCTGCGGCCGCAAGGAACAGGTGCTGACTGCCGTCAAGATTGACCTGGCGCATTTCCGCACGCCAGCGCTGTTGTGGTCCAAGGCGAGGGCTGAGCACCATAAAGGCGAGATGGATGACGCAATCCACGCCAGTCAGGTGCTCCGCCAGCTCTGGGTCACGGATATCCAGAGGCAGGTAACATAGTTTGGGATGCTGCAATGCCGGCGGTCGTTGGTCCAGGGCGATAATCCGGCGGATATACGGCCAGGCGAGCAGGGCCGGCAGCAGAGCCGCCGCCGTATGCCCCGCTGCGCCGGTGACCAACACCTGCATCAGTGGGGGGAGGGAGTGCGCAGGGCCGGCAGTACTTCATCGGCCAGCAGGCGCAATGAGCGCTGGGTGACCTCGCTGGGGACCATCCCGGCACCCACGGCCAAAATCAGGCGATTTACACCCGCCCGGGCATAACGGGCCAGCCGCTGGCGACAGGTGTCCGGGTCACCGACGACGACCATGCCCATGGTCTCCAGCAGTTGCAGGTTGAGGCTCCGGCGCAGCAGCGGCTCCAGAAAGCCGAGGCGATGGTAGTATTCATAACTCTCGCGCAACTGTACCAGAACCGGTCGCGTCTGCTCCAGGAGCCGCTGGTAATACCAGGTGAAACCTTCCGCCAGCCGACGCGCCTCGGCAGCATCTTCCAAACATAAACAACCTATGGTCATGGCGAAGTTCCTATTCTGGCCCGCCTGCACAGGGCCATCTCCGTGGTGCTCTCGCCAAGTCTTTTTATAGGCACGCAGATCCTGTTTGATCAGGAACCAGGGTTTGAACGGCCCGGAAAGCACGCCAATGGCCTCCTGTGCCGCCCATTGGAAAGTTGCCGGACTAACGGCAGCCGCCCACAGGGGCGGGTGGGGCTGCTGGAGAGGCTTGGGAAGAATGTCCAGCTCACTGAAGTCGTAGAGTTTTCCGTGATGGCTGAAAGCACGGCCGCCGGCCTGGCGAAGGATTTGCAGCCCCTCCTGCAGGTGCAGCCTGCTGTCCGCCATCCGATTGCCGAAAATCTGATATTCCTTGGGAGAAAACCCTCGCCCGATACCCATCTCCAGACGGCCATGGCTGAGAATATCCAAGGCGGCGGCGCGCTCCGCAACCCGGATGGCGTGATTGTAGGGCAGGACGACGACGGCGTGCCCGAGACGCAGATTCCGGGTGCGCTGGCTGGCTGCGGCAAGGACCGTTTCTGGAGCGCTGGAGTGTGAGTATTCCCGCATGAAATGGTGTTCCACCAACCACGCGCCGTGGAAGCCCAGGGTATCAGCGAGACTAAGCTCATCCAGCGTTTCATGATAAACCTGAGCCTCACTGCGACCCATATGGGCAGGTACGGCGAGTTCGTAAAAGAGATCAATATCCACCGCGTTGGAGCCTCCAAAATAAATGCCGCATCCGCCCCGCGACAGGTTGCCGACTGGCTGCAAGCGGCTATCTTAACATTGGTGTAGTTGCATCTGCACCGTGTCGGCAAAGAAGCCGCGGTGGGGGGTGGGCCAACTACCGGCACCTATTCGGTCGCGGAGTTTTTAGTCCCAGAGCCTGGAAAAGGTGTCTGCGGGAAAAGTCGTTCGCGATAATAAGCGAGTTCGGCAACAGATTCGCGAATGTCGGCCAGAGCTTCGTGGCGCTCGGCCTTGGAAAATTTGGGCAGGTGCGGATACCAGCGGGTGGCGAGTTCCTTGACGGTGCTCACATCGATCATCCGATAGTGAAAAAAATGTTCCAGCCGCGGCATCATGCGGGCTAAAAATCGGCGATCCTGACATACGCTGTTGCCGCAAATCGGAGATGTGCCGGTGGTAACATGCTGGTGCAGGAAGTCCAGGGTTTGGGTTTCTGCGGCGGCCATATCCAGGCGGCTGTCGCGGACCCGCTGCAGCAGGCCGGAAGCGCTGTGGGTACGCTGATTCCAGTCATCCAGTGCCGCGAGCACGAATTCCGGTTGATGGACGGCCAGTACCGGACCTTCGCAGAGAATCCGCAGACTATCGTCCGTGACCAGCGTGGCGATTTCCAGAATCTGATCCTGTTCCGGCTGCAGACCTGTCATCTCCAGGTCGATCCAGATGAGGCGGTGTGCTTTGGGGTCCATGCGGCATCCTTGATGAGCGAATCGGCCTAGTATACCATCGCTTTCGGGACATAAAAAAAGACGGACCAAAGGTCCGTCTAATAGCCGCAAAACAACCGCTACAAAACCATTTCAAACTAAGCACTGCGGCCCTTGGTCGTCAGTGCGATAAATCCTGTTGGACGATCCCCCATCTTTAGAATGGTTGGGCCTTGGCCCCTCGCCATGGAATATAGACTACGGGCCTTTTGTTTCTGGAATATTTCCGGTCTAAAATGATTTTCTGAGCAGTATGGTGCCGGGATCCACCTGCCATTTTAAGCCCAGGACATAAAAAAAGACGGACCAAAGGTCCGTCTAATAGCCGCAAAACAACCGCTACAAAACTCGTATCGCAGCCCATCTGTCTGACATCTGAGATGGTTTGGACTGCCCGACTTATTCGCTCCGCTCAATCTTTTGGTTTGGGTACCGATGCTGCCTGTGGTGTATAGTGTATCCATCATATTTCGAGAATATTTCCGGAAGGCGTCTTTCTGCGGGTTTGGTATACTGATGCAGGACGGTACCCGTTTCAGGATATTGTGAGGCCGGGATGGCAGTCGTTTTGATAGTGGATGATGACCGGCGGCTTGCAGAGATGCTGCAGGAGTTTCTTCAGGCCCAGGGCTTCGCCGTACTGCTCGCGGCCAATGGGCAGCAGATGCGCCAACAACTGGCAGCGGGGCCGGTGGACGTCATCGTGCTGGACTGGATGCTGCCGGGGCAGGACGGCATCAGCCTCGCCAAAGACCTGCGCAGCAAGGCGGGGCCTCCCATCCTGATGCTGTCTGCCCGTGGTGAGGAGGACGAGCGCATTCTCGGGCTGGAAAGCGGCGTGGATGACTATCTGGCCAAGCCGTTTAACGCGCGGGAGTTGCTGGCGCGGCTGCGGGTGCTGCTACGCCGCAGCGGGAAAGATGAGGGTAGCGACAAACTCAGCTTTGGCGATTTCTGTCTGCATGTGGCGGAGAGGCGCCTCTATCGGGGCGACGCTGAGGTCGATGTGAATCCTGCAGAGATGGACCTGCTCCTGGTCTTTGCACAACGACCACGCCGGATACTCAGCCGCGATTTGTTGCTGCAATTGCTGGGCGGAGAGGAGGATGGCCGTTTTGATCGCAGTATTGACGTGCGGGTGACGCGCCTGCGCAAGGTGATTGAAGAAAATCCCCGGCAACCCCGCTTTTTGCAGACCGAGCGTGGCGCCGGATACCGCTTCACTCCGTCCTCATGAGTTCGCAGGGTGGGCGCAGATTGTTTTCCCAGACGGCGTGGACCCTGGGGCTGGGTATCGTCGTTCTGCAGGTTCTGACGCTGTTGATTGTCGTTGCCACGGTGCTGTATCCCTTGGCTGAACGTTCAGCAGAGGATCTCGCCGGATTGATTGTGATCAGCGCGAAAACCTATACAGAACTGTCACCTGAAGATCGTCCTGCTTTCTTATCCAGTCTGCGGGCAGATAACGGAATGGAAATTGCCAAACATCTGGATCGTTCGGTATCCCATACCCATGGTCACATCTATAGCTGGCTGCTGAGCCGGGCACTCTCCCGACGCCTGGGTGCGCCCGCTGCGGTATATGTGCTGGGAGGAAGTACCCATACCTTCTGGGTACCTGTTCCCATCGGCGGACACAATATCTGGGTATACTTTGATCGTCGACGCCTTGTCTCCTCCCTCCCCGTCGCCATGATTTTTGTGATTGTTTTTTCCACGCTGGCGCTGTTGGTACTGACCATGATTCTGGTACGCCGGGTCTTGCGGCCTTTGGAGGTGATTTCGGAAGCCTTGCGCGGATCGCTGAAGGCTCCTCTGCCGAGTCTGCCCCATGGTGGGGCTTATGAGTTCCAGAACATCCTCAACATCTTCGCCAACCTGCGAACCCGTTTGCAGGCGATGATCAACCATCAGTCGTTGCTGCTGACCGGGATTTCCCATGATCTGCGTTCGCCGCTGGCTCGTCTGCGCATGGCCTGGGAGTTGCTGCCGGATAACACCCCGCAGCACCTGCGGGAAGGTATGCTGCAGGATATCGAGCGGATGGATGCGCTACTGGCCCAATCGCTGGCGTTGGGGCGCGGTATGTCGGCGAAGGTCGCGGATTTTGATCTGATGGTGTTGCTGGCCGAGGTGGGGGCGGATTTCGAAAGGGAGGGCGGTCACTGGCAGGCAACTTTACCGCGCCGTTATCCCTTCCGGGGGGATCGGGAGGCACTGCGCCGCTTGCTGTCCAACTTGCTGGACAATGCCCTGCGTTACGGTGGCGGGAGGGTGAGGGCGGAGTTCCAGAAAACCCAGGGACGCACTCAGTTGCGCCTTTGCGATGAGGGACCAGGAATTCCGGAGGCGGATCTGGAGACCGTTTTTGAGCCTTTTATCCGCCTGGATGACGCCCGGGGACATGGGGAGGGCAGTGGCCTGGGTCTCGCCATTGCCCGCCAGCTCGCAGAGGCACAGGGAATGCGCCTGCGCCTCTTCAACGCTGTCGGCGGTGGGCTCTGCGCGGAATTGTCCTGGACCGCATGACCGTTCCGGTGGGGGGGCGTCCTGCATGCGCCTGGTTTTACGCAGTAATATTCCCGGGAAGATGGTCTATAACTAAGGTGCTTGCCGGTCAACGATGGCGATGCTGCAGGAGGGTGACATGAACATATCGAAGGTCTTGACAGGTATGATCGTAGCGCTGGCTCTGGGGGGGTGCGCGACGGTAACGCCGGTGAGCGGGCAGTTCCCGTCCGTTACGCCGCGTCAGGCGCAGACAGGGGCGGAAAACGGCAAGCTGGTGCGTTGGGGTGGAACACTCATCAAAGCGCAGCCGAAGGCTCAGGAGACGTGCTTTACGGTAATGGCACTGCCACTGCGTCAGGATGGGCGGCCTTACAAGGGTGGGGAAAAATCGGATGAAGGGCGGTTTATTGCCTGTGCGCCCGGGTTCTACGACCCGGTGCTCTATGCGGCGGGACGGGAGCTTACCTTTGTTGGTACCGTGACCGGGGTGCAGGCGGAAAAGGTCGGCGGGTATGATTATCCCTATCCCCAACTGCAGGCCAGTACGGTATATTTATGGCCGGTGGAGGTGCCGGAGCCCGCTACGAGTACGGTGTTCATCAACGGCGGTTGGTACGGCGGGCCGTGGGGGCCGTGGGGGCCGTGGGGCCCATGGGGTTGGTGAGGAGCCCGGCGTCTCGGGTTCTCGCCCACCGGGTGAGTCCGATGCGTCTTGCCTGGGGCGGCCAGACGCTTTACTATACGGGTTGGTATTTTGCCGGGATGGCGGAACTGGTAGACGCGCCGGACTCAAAATCCGGTGGTGGTGACATCGTGTCGGTTCGAGTCCGACTCTCGGTACCATTATTAAGTTGGCAGGCGTTCGTGGAAGTTCACGAGCGCCTTTTCTTTTAATGGCTTAGTGGGTTTTCCGTTTGCCGTGGTTCCGCGCTGGCGAAGGTACCCAGCACCCGTAAACGCGGCCCAGCGTATCTCTGGCCTGGTGTTCTGCTTGTATCCAGACCAACAGTTCGATGAGGTCCGCCAGTTCCTCCAGAGTGTTGGGCCAGGGTAGGGCGGGCATAATAAATCTGTCTCTGGAACCCATGAAAGTGCGGGGTGGAGGCTGGCTGGTGGTCGGTGTGGATGTCCATGTGTGAGCTGTGATAGAATTTCACACAATAGCGAAGAAGCCCGGTTCTGCCGGGTTTTTTGTCACTATTTCTCGGTTTCTTTGACGGAGCTAGGGGGTTGGCATGGCGACGCAACGGCGGTTGGCGTGGTTGGCGGTAGTGGGTGTGGTGGCAGTTCTGCCGCTTGGTGGTTGTGTGGCGCTTCTCGCGGCCGGGGCTGGTGGCGGGGCCGTGGCCTATGTGGAAAATGGCGGGGTCGCTAATTTCTACGCCTACTATCCGACGTCGGTGACGCGGGTCAGTGCAGCGTCGAAGGCGGCATTCGGAGAAATGGGCATCCACTATAACGGCGAAATCCGCAAGAGTCCGTCCGAGTATCTGATCGAGGGTACCACCACGGACGGCCAGACCGCCAAGGTAACGCTGACTTCCATGGCCACGGATGTTACCAAAGTCAACATCCGTATCGGGACTTTTGGCGACAAGCCGCTATCTTTGCAGTTCCAGAAGCTGCTTTCGCAACGTCTGGGCATGACCGCCAGTCCTCAGGCCCCGACGGGGGTGGTGTTGCCTCAGGCCAGCAGTCAGCCAGCGGCGCCACAGCAGCCGCAACAGCAAACCATCCCGCTTCAGTAATTCACTGATCTTCCATGCTTGGTTTGAGTTGCCGAAGACCATTGCGGTCTCCGTAAATCCTATGTAACGCAGTATGTATACCGCTGGGTTTTTGTCATAAAATTGTCATTGCAGTTTCATAAAACTGTCATATTGTGGGTATATCCTGTCATAAGGTCCAGTTTCGGCAGGAAACCATGATGGCCATACCGCAAGGCAGCACAACGAATAACAATGTGGAAATGGATCCGCTTTATCAGGCACGCATTCTGCTGCTGGCAGAGACGGCGCCACCGAGTGGGCTTATATTCCGCCTGCAGGGATCGGGCGCCTTCTTGCGTACGACGAGCGCAATGAAGGACGCTTTTCAGCTTGTTGCCGCATGGCACCCGGCCCTGCTGATTCTGCAGGACTGGTCTGCCCGACTTGCGCCGTGGCTCACGGAATTAAGCGCTTACCCGGCATGTGCCGGTTTGCCGGTGCTGGCTATCGGGATGGATGGTGATGCAAACGCCATGTCCGCCCTGGATGCCGGCGCGAGCGCGTATGTCTCTACCCCGTATAGCGAGACGTTGTTGCTGGCGCAGGCGTCGGCGCTGCTGAAAAAAAACCAGCACTGGAAATGCCTCGCAGTAGAGCAGGGGTCGCTGATCCAAGTAAATCCGGGAAGCTGTCGGGTATGGGTGAATGGTGAAGAAATACGTCTGAGTCGACGACTATTCCGGTTTCTGCACTATTTGGCATTGCACCCGGATCGGACCTTCTCGTCCCGTGAAATTGCCAATGTATTGACTGATGGCCGCAGCCTCATACAGGAAAATTCGGTGGCGGCTCAGGTGCATCGTTTGCGCAAATGTCTGGGAAAGGCTGGCGCTGCGGAGTGGCTGGAAACGGTACATGGGTTTGGGTATCGCCTGAGTCTGCCGCCGAAAAACGCCATTGATGTAAATTTGTCATAACAGGTTCATAAAACTGTCACATTGATTTGCTATGATACCGCCTCCGGTTAGAGAGGGAGTCCTTATGAACCTGCAATATCTCATTCACCTCGCCAACTATTCAGATGGCGTTCTCTACGTACTTGGCTCGCTGTTATTGGTCGAACTGTCCGTTATCGTGGACCGGTTCTGGTTTTTGCGGCGCACCATCCTGCGTGGACTGATCTTTGTGCATGAACTGGGCAGCCATGGTCGCCTGGATCGTGACACGCTGAATCAGATGGCTGATGGGGCGAGTGATCTGCCCGAAGCCGCGCTGCTGCGTATGGCTGCCTCCCATCATGGGCAGGTGAAAGGCGAAGGCCTTGCCAGTCGTCTCGAAGAAAGTGTGCTGGTGTTGGCGCCGCAACTGGATCGCCGTCTGTGGTTGCTCGACACGATCATCACCTTGGCGCCGCTGCTGGGTTTGTTCGGCACGATAATCGGTATGTTCCACGCTTTTTCGGTGCTGGCCGCTCCGGGACATGCGCCTACGGCGGTCACTGGCGGTGTGGCTGACGCGCTGGTCGCCACGGCAACTGGCCTGTTTATCGCCATGCTCGGTCTGGTAGCTTTCAATGCTTTCAACAATCAGGTGCGGCAGATTCTCCTGCAGTTAGATTCCGTAAAGACCATGCTGCTCAATCGGATGGACGGTCAACCCATGATCACGCCGGACAACAGTGACGTGCAACGCAGTGAAATGTTGTCTGTGGCGAGGGCCGGCTGATGGAGCGCCGTTACTTCGAGCAGAAGAAGGGCCGGGTGGAGATCATCCCCATGATCGACATTATGCTCTTCCTGCTGGTGTTTTTTATCATGATCACGCTGCAAATGATCCCCGACAAAGGGCTGAGCCTGCAGTTGCCGAGGTCCAGCCAGGCGCAGCAGCTTCCGCGCCCGCACTACACCATCAATATCGATAGGGATGGATCGGTGGACGTGAAGGGTCATCACTATGATCTGGACGACCTGCAAAAAATGCTCGCCGGTGATGGTAACCCCGCCAAGACCCAGATCACCATCGCTGCCGATAAGGGCGTGCCTTTTCAGGATTTCGTCCATGTGATGGATCGCTGCCAGAAGGCAGGAGTGAGTGATATCGGGATTGCGGCGAAGGCGAGTGGTTAGGAAAAACAAGGAAGGTAATCGGTGAATACAATCGTTGGTAATCCAACCTGGACGCCGCCGCTAAATACGGATAAAGAGCATTTTGGCCGGGCATTGTTGGTCGGTGCGGTATTGGAGGCGTTGCTGGTGGGTGGATTGATCTGGGCGGGAAGTAATACGCCGCCACCCAGGCCGGTCGTAAAGAAAATCATTGCAATCCACGTGGTGCAGCCAGTTCCGCCCAAGCCGAGGCAGGTACCGCCGCCGCCAAAGCCGATGGTGCATCCCAAACCGCTGCCGCGTCCCGTTCCGTTGCCGAAACCAGTGGTGCATCAAGTGCCTGTACCCAAGCCGCCGATAGCCAAAACACCGTTGCCTCTCGCGCCGGTGGCACCGCCTAGACCGCCGGTGGTCCTACCGCCACCGCCACCACCGCCGCCTGCGCCCAGCATGGCAGCACGTCAGGCGGCATTAGCCGAATACGCAGCCTTGGTGCGGGTCCAGGTCCAGGCGGATGCCCACGTGCCCGAAGCTATCCGCCTGATGCATTTAAGCGGCACTGCAGTCATCACATTCCGGCTTGCGCCTTCGGGTCGATTGCAGTGGGCGAAAATTTCCCGGTCCAGCGGGGCGGGGCCCATCGATAGGGCGGCATTGAAGTCAGTGGAAGAAGGAGAGTATCCGCCCTTCTCCAAAGATATGCCGAAGCATGCCACCAATTTTACGGTAGAGGTGCATTTGTCAGGCCGCGCTTCCTAGTATCTGCCGGCTATATGGGCGGATACTTACCAATCGTTAATGGAATCAGGAGTTTTTTTCATGGAGCGACAGAATCGCCGGCAGTTTTTGAAGCGGCTGGGGATGGGGAGTGGTGCAGTTGTCGCTACTCCGCATCTGCTGGGGGTGGCACGTGCGGCAGGCGTCAGCGGAGAGAATCTCCTGCGTCAGAAGATCGAGCATGTGGTGGTGATCTTTCAGGAAAATCGTAGTTTTGATCATTACTTCGGTACTTTTCAGCCGAAAAACGGGCAGCAGGTCGTCAACCTACTGGATGGGCAGGGACAGTTGGATCGGCGTTTCCTCGGTTTACAGAAAAACCCCGCGGGCATCGCTTATGATAATCTTCCGTTACCTACGGAAATTCCGGGTTTCCAGAATGTGCAATTGCCGAACCAGCCTTTTCACATGGCGCCCTATATTCCGGTCAGGGGCAATGTGCATTGGGATCCCGCGCATCGCTTTTTCCGTATGATGGCGGAAGTGCATAACGGCAAAATGGATCGCTTCGTGGCCCTGGCGGGTGGCAGCAAAACCCTTTTGTCGCGGGATGAATTCAGGAAAATGAGCCCCGAGCAGATCGCCTTCGATCTGGCCCGCCCCAGCGGCCCGGTGCTAGGGTACTATACTGGCGAAGATTTGCCCTTCTATCATCAGGTGGCGCACCAGTACACGCTCTTTGATCACTTCTTTCAGGCCATGAGCGGTGGCAGCACGGGTAATGCGCTTTATCTGGCGGCCGCCCGTTCCTGTATCCATCCCCATGCACCCAGGGAGGTCTGTGCGCCCTTCGATCCGAAGGAGGCGGGTTTGGAGCACCGCTTCTTTGATCTGCCCTATGACCACCAAAAAGTGCTGGTCAACGACCTGCCGCCGGTGCAGGGACCGACCAACGCGGATGCCGTGAAAGCCCTGAAGATATCTCCGCCGCCGGAGGCGCAGACCTACGACAATATCGGTGACCGTCTGGATGGCGCCAAAGTATCCTGGGCCTGGTATAACGAAAACTGGAACCGGGTGAAGCCCTGGGCGCTCAAGACCGCCTTTGGTCCCGGTGATGGCTCGGCGGTGATCGACACGGGTCAGTTGTATGTGGCCCACCATAATCCCTTCCAGTACTACCCGCGCTGGCCAGAATATGTGAAGAACGGTCGTATGCGCGATAGCGAAGACTTTCTCGTCGACGCCCGTGCCGGCAAACTGCCCGGTGTTTCTTTCGTCAGGGCCAGTGCTGCCCATGATGAACACCCGGCTGACTGTGCACCCGCCTACGGTATGGAATGGGTGGAGCAACTGGTGCGCGCCGCTGCGGATGGTCCGTCCTGGGACAAAACCGCTATCTTCATTACCTATGACGAAGGTGGTGGCTTCTGGGATTCGCTGCCGCCTAAAGTGGTGGACGACTATGGATTTGGCACCCGCATCCCGGCCCTGCTCATCAGCCCCTGGGCGCGGCAAGGGTTGGTGGATCACCACCTCGCCAGCACGGCGAGCATCCTCAAATTCATCGAAACCCGTTTCGGTCTGCAACCCCTCAACCAACGCGACGCCGACGCGTATGACCTGATGGGGGCTTTTGACTGGGATCAGCGGCCCCAAGGTTTCCGCATCTGATGCTTACCCGGCCGGTGCGATGACTTTCTCCAGTGCGAGGAGGTACAACCCGTTGACCCTGGGGATGCCGTAGCGAACGTCATCCGGGAAGGGCAGTGTGGCGCCGGTAAGCCGATAGCCGCGCCGCTGATAATATTCCGCCAGTTCCGGACGTTGTTTGATGATCCACAGGCGCATGCGCGTCGCCTGCCAGGTTTCCCGGGAATATTGCTCCGCCGTACGGAGCAGCGCTTTGGCGATGCCCTGATTCTGCCAGGCCGTTGTCACGGAAAGCATTCCGCACTCGGCGACCGTCGCTGTGGCAAGTTGTACATGACAGCAGGCGATTATCTCATCTTCTTTCGTGGTCACCAGGAAACCACTGTCCGGTTTGTCGGAGAGTTTTTCCAGCATCGCCACGTCACAACGCTGGCCGCCCAGCAAATCCGCTTCCGTAGTCCATCCATCTTTAGCAGCTTCGCCTCGATATACACTATTGATGAGCGCGCAAAGCGCAATCATTTCTGTTTTTTGCGCCATACGAAAAGAATACAACGACTTTGAATGTGCCATCTTGATTTCCTTGCCTTGTGATTCTGTTGTCATCTGTGACGCTTCCAAACAAAAGCGTCAGTTGTCAGAATTTTGTCATTAAAACTTAATAATGTCATATTGTATTGCCAGAATCCTGTGCAGTTGTAGAGGACTTATGACAAGTTTTCTATTGATGAGGGTATTATCATGTGACTTGTATGTGGATAATATTTTTAATGCCAACTATATTCCGTATGAATATGAACGGTTGCGGAGTGCAAAATATGGCGGAAAATTCATTGCCGCGCAGGCGAGTGCACCGGCTTTTGTCGGTGCCAGCGTGGCGGATAGGATCTGAAGTCTGATTGATATCGGCAGGTTATCTGCTGGTCCCCAAAAAACCTCTATCCGGTGGCCTTACGGTCACCGAGTTGCTCAGGGGATCAGGAACGCCCCCGCACTGACCATGTCACCGGTCGCCGATGCGGTATCAGAGACGGCAGCACAGCCGCCAGTGGTCCGAAAATAACCAGGAGGCCTGCCGTGTGCATTATGAAACCGATGATATGGATTTTATGAACCACGGAAAATACTCTTTTGATAATGCGAATAACCGGCCTGAATAACAGTTGTTATTTATTGACGGATCATGAAACTTGTTTTTTCTGTTTAACATGTCCGGGGATTCCTGGCAAGCGGAGAGGATATCAGGCGGCACTACCCCGCGCATGCGCAAGATCGGGATAACCATCCTTTAACCA
>DAIEIW010000026.1:0-15251 GCA_027351205.1 Acidithiobacillus sp. | reverse complement strand
CTCCACCGTCGCAACGGGTTGACTGCTCCCACCCGAACCGCCCAAGCCCAGCGCGGCCAATATTCCCGAAAGGAGGCTGCTTAATACGCCCATCTGTGGACTCCTTGTAATCAATCGACCTGATGATAAGACAACAGCGCGAGTTTCCCCGCGCTGTTGCGTTACTTAACCGGCTTAGCTTTGTACGCCGACTATCAGAGCAGGCCGCCCAGCAGTCCGGTGGGAGCTGTGGTGCTGCCCACAACGTGGGCGTTGCCCAATACGGCGCCCAGGCCCGTTGCGGTCAGGGTGGACGCACCCAGGGAGCCGACGATGGAGGCAGTGGCCGCCGGGATGCTGGTGGCCATGTTCGCCATGGCGTTGCCCACGCCCGTGCCAACGCCGCTCAGCATGCCACCGATACCAGCGCCCACACCTGCGGCCAAAGGACCAGCCACATCTGCAGTGTATGCAGCGGTAAGGGTGCCACCTACTGCCGTGTTCAAGGAAGTAATGGTTGCTGCAGAGTTAGACAAAAAACTTTTGCTGAGGGCCGCGGCACCATTTACGGCCATAGACAGGGTACCCTGCGCTGCAGCGGTGATGTCGTTGGTCATATTGGCTGCGAGGGTGGAAGCATCGGTGGTAACTGCCTTGTCCAGATTGGTGGCAGCAGTAACGCCATTTGTCATCAGGGTGTTGACATCGCTGATGGAAATGCCGGCGGGAGCGCCGCCACCCAGAAGACCACCCACCAAACCGGTTACCGTGCCAAGAAGACCGCCAATGTTAAGTCCCATAATGATCACTCCTAAATTAGATGGTTGAAAATCGCTATCCTTGCCAAGGCGGTGTAGTCCAAAAAGGACGGTTGCCCGTCGGCGCCTAGTAGAAAGCAATATCCATGCCATGGAATTATGAAGATAAGTGTCTGTTTATGAGCATCACGCAATAAAAAGTGGTACTTATCCGGTATTGTTACGTAACGGAGTGAGTAACATTATCGGCCGGGATCGGGGTATTGCGGGCAATACCGCCTTGAGCCCTGATTCTATAAGGATGCCGGACGCCGGGATCTACGTAGCGCGACAATATCGACGGTTGGCAATAGGGTGCGTGTCAATTCGACGAACCATTCAAAAAGCGATCGAAAGGGAAGGGATATGTGCATAGACCATTTTCGGAAAAACCGCGTATTCATTTACGGTGTTGTCGGTCTCTTCTGCATGTCGGCGTATCCGGAAGTATGGGCCGCCACGACCACCGTGGCGGCACCGTCGCCGAGTTTTCAGGAGGAACAGACCGACCCCGCCGCGCTCGCGCGACATGCCGCCGCCCGCGCCGATTACTGGCGCGGAATCTACTGGACGGCAAAGGGCGATGCCCGGAAGGCGGTTGCATACTGGCGAAAAGCCGCCGTCGCCGGTGACGCGGCGGCGGAGTTCAATAGCACCTATCTGCTGTTGCCGAATTCGCCGGACTGGCGCTGGTTGCTGGACCGGGACGACACACCCTGGTATCCGGGTATGCGTCTGTTCCGGCAGGTCAAGGCGGGCGTCTGGGATGATGTGCTCGCTTCGGTGGCAGAGTCTGTCCGGTCTTTAAGCGCCGCCAGGAGATGACTTTGCTGCCCACTGATGCTTGTCCGGCCATTCGCAGCACTGAAAAATCGGGCAGTGGCCGCAGTGCGGCCGCCTGGCCGTGCAGGTATAGCGACCATGGAGGATCAGGAGATGGTGGGCGTCCTGCCGGTATTCGGCGGGCACCGCCGCGAGCAGGGCCTGTTCTACGGCCAGGGGCGTCTTGCCGGGGGCGATGCCGGTCCGGTTGCCGACCCGGAAGATGTGGGTGTCCACCGCAATGGTGGGTTGCCCGAACTCGGTATTGAGGACGACATTGGCGGTTTTACGGCCGACGCCGGGGAGCGCTTCCAGTGCCTTCCGGTCTGCGGGCACCTCGCCATCATGCAGGGCCAGCAGTTGCCGGGCCAAGGCATGCACATGCCGGGCCTTGGCGTTGAACAGTCCCAGACGATGGATGTGGGCTTTGATGCCGTCTTCACCGAGGGTCACCATCGCCTCGGGAGTCGGTGCCACCGCAAAGAGCGTCCGGGTACAGGCGTTGACGGCTTTGTCCGTACTTTGCGCGGAGAGCACTACGGCGACCAGAAGCTGAAAGGGGGAGTGATAGTTCAGCTCGGTTTTGGGTTCAGGAATGGCGACGCGCAGGGCCGCAAAACAGCGATGAATATTCTGTGGGTCCACGCTGTGTCATCCACGGCGACGATGGGGGCTGCCGGGAAGCCGGGCCGCGGTGTCGGAGATCGGGTACGCGACCCGCTCCGGCACCATTGCCCGGCATTCAGACGTGACGATAACGGCCGATCTCCGGCGCCTGAGGGCGGGGATGTTCTGTCGCAACGGCGTTGGCCGCCGCAATCCACTCTTCATGGTCATGTTCCAGGGCGTGGAGCATGTCGTGGTTCAGCCGCGGCAGGATACTGCCCTTGATGAGTTCCCCGAGATCCAGCATGCGCGTGGCGACCGCGTAACCGTGCAGATGGAAATCATGGTCGGCGTGCGTTCCAAAATGGTCGCCGCTGAAGAGTACGCCTTTGGCGGCTTTCAGGTCGGCGTCATTCATGACGTAGTCTTTTGCCCACTGGTACCACGCCTCAAAATATTTTTCTTGCGCTTCAAGGCTCCAGTCGTGGGCCTCAAAAAAGGCGTAGACCGAAACGCGGTTGGCCTTGCCGGAAAAAGGAAAGTGACCTGACATCGTACGACTCCTCCTGCATGCGGGTGTAAAAGCCTTCGGGGCATTGTAGCCGTTTATGGTCCCGGCGCAACGCAAAAGCTTTTTTAGAGGGAATAACGATCGCCAATGACCGGACAATCCACCTGCAAACCCCGAGCCCGCAGCACCTTGGCGATGCCTTCCCGGCCGTTGTCCTCACCATGGACGAGAACGGTGCGCGTCGGTTTTTGGTCACCATACCAGGCGAGAAGTTCGTCGTGGTCGGCATGGGCCGAGAAACCGCCGATGGTGTAAATGCTGGCGGCGACATGCACTTCTTCACCAAATATCCGCACCGTTTTGGCCCCGTCGATGATGCGCCGCGCCAGCGTCCCCTGGGCGGCATAACCGACGAAGATCACGCTGCTGTCCTCACGCCAGATGTTATGCCGGAGGTGGTGGGTGACCCGCCCTCCGGTCGCCATGCCCGATCCCGCCATGATCAGGGCGCCGCCCTTGATCAGGTTGATGCCCATGGATTCGCTGGTTTCGCGGGTGAAATGGAGATTGCGCAGGGCGAAGGGGTCGGCGCCATGCTGCAGGTTTTCGCGGGTACCGGGGTTGAAGCACTCCGGGTGACGGCGAAAAATCTCCGTGGCCGAAATGGCCATGGGCGAATCAAGAAAGACCGGCAGGTTGGCGGGGATTTGGTTGTCATTCATCATCTCCCGCAGGTAATAGAGCAAATCCTGCGCGCGCTCCAGGGCGAATGTGGGGATGATGGTATTGCCGCCACGTTTCAGGGTGTCGAGGATGGCATCGCGCAACTCGCCTACCGAGGGTCCGATGGCCTTGTGCAGGCGGTCGCCGTAGGTGGTTTCCATGACGATGACGTCCGCTTGGGGGGCAGGGGTGGGCGGGTTGATGATCGGCTTGCCGCGGTTGCCCAGATCGCCGGAGTAGACGATGCGCTGCTGCCTGCCCGCTTCGCTGGCTTCTACCAGTATCCAGGCGGAGCCAAGGATATGACCGGCATCTCCGAAAGTCGCGCTGACGCCGGCGCAGACTTCAATTTTTTGTCCGTAATCCGCGCTGCGTCCGAAGCGATCCATGGTATCGAGGACGTCTGTGATGTCATAGATGGGGGCGGATTCAGTCCCGCCCTGACGCTGGTGACGTCGGTTGGAGCGCCGCGCCTCTTCCGCCGCCAGCCCCGCCGCATCCATGAGCACCAGCCGCGCCAGTTCGCGGGTGGCTGACGTGGTGATGATCTCGCCGCGAAAGCCGCGTTTGACTAGCAAGGGAATGCGCCCGCAGTGATCGAGATGGGCATGGGTCAGCAGCAGATAGTCGATATCTTTGGCGTCAAAGCCGAATTCGGTGCGATTTTCTTCTTCCAGATCATGCCCACCCTGAAACATGCCGCAGTCGATGAGCAGCTTTGTGTCGCCCACGCGGAGAAAATGACAGGACCCGGTAACCCCTCCTGCCGCACCATAAAATTGCATTTCCATGTTGTTCTCCTTTTCTCGTAGAGCGAATCGATGGCGGGCGGCGACTCAGTGGCCGCCACTGCGCTGCACCAGCACCTCGTAATATAGCTGGAGATAGGCTCGTGCCGAGTGCTGCCAGCTATGGTCGCCCGCCATGGCCTGGTCCTGCAGGTGCGACCAGAGTGCGGGCTGGCGGAACAGCGACTCTGCGCGCAGCACGGCATGGTGCAGAGCGTCGCTTTTCGGGCTGTCGAACACAAAGCCGTTGCGTTGCAGCGGGTGGCGGAAGTCGTCGGCATCGATGACCGTGTCGGCCAGTCCGCCCGTGCGGTGGACGATAGGAATGGTACCGTAGCGCAGGCTATACATCTGGTTCAGGCCGCAGGGTTCAAAACGGGAAGGCATGAGAAAGGCGTCTACGCCTGCCTCTATACGATGGGACAGCCCCTCGTCGAAGGCAATGCGCGTCGCTATTTGCGAGGGGTGCGCCGCTGCCATCTCCAGCAATTGCCGCTCGAAAGACTTGTCGCCGCTGCCCAGCACCACCACCTGCATACCGCGGCGCAACAGGTCCGGGAGAATGTCGAGCACCATATCCGTCCCCTTCTGCTCCACCAGACGGCTGATCATGCCCAGGAGGAATACGCCGGGATCGGGATAGAGGCCGAGACTGCTCTGCAGTTGCGATTTGCATTGGGCCTTGCCCAGCCGGTCCTGAGGCGAATAATGGGCGGCCAGATAGGGGTCCGCCCCAGGGTTCCAGTGGATGGTATCGATCCCGTTGAGAATGCCAGACAGATGCTCAGACCGGGACCGGAGCAGACCATCCAGTCCCATACCGAAGGCGCTGGTCTGAATCTCCGCGGCATAGGTGGGGCTGACGGTGGTGATCTGGTCGCTGAACGCCAGGCCCGCCTTCATGAAGGAAAAGGCTCCGTAGTGTTCGGTCCCGAGCCAGTGGAAATCCGCCGCGGGCAGGTGCAGCGGCGCCATGGCGCGGGGCGGGAAGCGGCCTTGATAGGCCAGATTGTGAATGGTGAAAAGGACCGGCGGCCGCGCGGCGCCGATGCGCGCCTCCAGATCGAGGAGGTAAGGTATCAGCCCTGTCTGCCAGTCGTTGGCATGAACGATATCCGGACGCCAGTCGAGCCCAGACACGCGTCCCTGGGCAATTTCCACGGCTACCCGGTTGAGCAGGGCAAAGCGCCGGTCATTGTCCGGCCAGTCTTCGCCCTGCGCATTCTGGTAAGGGCCGCCGTCGCGTTCATAGTAAGGGGGATAGCGTAGGAAAAGAATCTGCGGCCGCTCCGTCAGCGACCATAACTCGGCCGTTTCATCGGTATAGGGCACGCTGACCGCGCACCGCCAGTTCAGTTCGCCCATGGCGGGACACCCGTAGTAGGGCACCAGCACGCGAGTATCGACGCCCAACTGCCCCAACGCCACGGGTAGGGCGCCGCCGACATCCGCGAGACCGCCCGTCTTGGAATAGGGTGCCATCTCCGAAAATACGAAAAGTGTTCGCAACATGGGTATATTCTTCTTGGCAAACGATGTTGCTAATATAACACATAAGCGCAGCGTGATTCACAAGCGCCGGCGCTACGCAAATTTTGAATGATGTCCCGGCGTCGCCTATCATCGGCGGATGGAAAAGCCCACAACTACCGCCACGGAGTGAGATGCATGGATTGGTGCGAACGTTTTAAGGAGTTCCGGGACCGGAACCGTTGCATAGTGTACTTCCCCAACCTGCACGAGGGCGAAGATGCAGAGGCCTATGGGATTTTTCTCTCCCTGATGCGGGTGAAGATGGGGATCATGGTGCTGGCGCCGGATCGGGAAGAGCGCTACGAACCCGTTTATCGGGATGCGCTGAAATACCATCTGCAGACCATCCGCCATAGCCGACTGTTCACCAGTTTCGTGCCCATCAAGACGCGCGTCTACTTTGTGGAAACGGCGGAGCAGCGCGACGCCTTCTACGGTTGCGCGGATTTTTGTGTGCCCGGCGGCACCCTGATGGGCGGCACGGTGGATCTCGCCAAAGCCATCGCCGACGGCTGTCCCCTCATTCTCGGTCCGAAAATGCCGGATGACGCGGTACGTCAGGGCTTGCTGGCCGCTGGCGCTGCGGTATGGGCACAGGATAACGCGGAGATTATCGATCTGGCGAAGGCCTGGCTGAACGATCCGGCAGCGGCCAGGGCAGCGGCGGAGAAGGCGAAGACATGGTGGGGACGGCGCGGGGCTTAGTACCTTTTCCTACGACGCAAAAGCCCCGGACCACAAGGTCCGGGGCTTTTTTACGGGGCGCTGGAAAATCAGCCCTGCTTCAGCGACTTCAGGAAGATGGAGGCGAAGCGCACTGCAAACTTCAGCACGAACTGGGTGTCTTTGGCGAAGAAAATCTTCATCAGGCCGAAGATGCCGCCACCCTTGTTGTTCTCATCCTTCATTCCGGCCCGGGTTTGCTCCAGCGCCTGCATGGCCTTGTTCACGCCGCTGGCAAAGACCTCGTCGGAGGGGATCATGGGGACTACCTGGGCCATCACCATGTTCACCTTGCTGATCAGGCCCGCCTTTTGCAGGTTGCCGAGCAGTGCGAAGACGTCGGGCAGCATCTCCATGAGATGGGCATCGTGCAGACCCTGGACGATTTCCTTGATCCGGGCGTTGATGCTTTCCGCGTCGCCTTTTACGGTGGCGGTCGCAATTTGCGCGATTTCCAGCCACGCCATGGCGCCCTGACTGACGGTGATGATGATGTGGCGGATGGTACCGTCCTGCCAGAATTCGCCCATCATATCGGCAACCGTGCCAAACGCGACACTGAGGTCGCCGTGCGGAGTGATCAGTTCCTGAAGATGAATGCCCCTGTCCTCCAGGGCCCTGGCCGCAGCCTGTAGTGAGCCGCCGACGGTTTCCGCCATGCCCAGCAGGCTGCCGACACGGTCAGCCAGACTTCCTGCATCACCTTGCGCCAGCAGCTTGGCACGCTTTGCGATTTTCAGCCATTTTTCCGCTTCTTCCGCGAGGTCATCCAGCTTTTCTGGGAGGTCGATATCCGTGAGCATGTTGCGGACCGCACCCACGCCGTCCTTGCCCGCCTGAATGAAGAAACCCGCGCTCGCGGCATAGCCCGTGAGGTGGTCGATCTGATCCAGCAGGCCTTCCACCCGCTGGGCGAGATTTTCGGAGTTACCCTGTGCCAAGGCCTTGACCCGCAATGCGATGTGCATCCAGCGGCTGCCACCGGCACCGATCGTGGCAAGCGCGCCGCTCATGTCAGCACTTTCCAGCACTTCCGGCATGGTGTCGCGCAGGGTGCCAATGGCAATGTTCATTTGCCCGCCAAGGATCTCCGCCATATCGAGCATGCCGCTCAGACGCGCCTGCAGGCTGGGCGCGTCGCCTTGCATCAGGCGCTGCGCCCGCCGGGCCATCTGCATCCACTGGTCAGCCATTTCCTGAATTTCGTCGAGGCGATCGGGCAGGTCGAGTTGACCGACCATGTTGCCGATGACTCCGACACCTTGCCGTGCGCTCTCCATCCAGTATTGCAGGCTTGCGGTGGCAGCGTGAATTTTCTGCATCATGTCTTCGGGATTTTCGCCGATGATGGGGCATTTCAGTTCCGCACTGAGGGCGGTGACGGAACTGAAGAAGCCGGCGCGCTGCAGGTTGCCGAGCAGTTGCAGAACTTCTTTCAGGGTTTTGTCGAGTTCGGCGTTCTGGACCTCAGTCAGCATGATGCGCAGGCGATCCAGCGGTTCCTCACCGGAATCTCCTTTGATAAAGGCCTGCAGTGACTCCGAAACGCGCTGCAGTTGTTCCAGATAGGGCTTTATGGTATCCATGAGCTTGTCGGTATCGATGGCTTGGGGCAGTTCATTGAGGATGTCGCGTAGCATCTGCAGCAGGTTCTGCACCTGCAGGGCGGCGTCGCCGACTTTGCCGAGCCCCTCCCACTGGCGCTCATTGAGGGTGATCACTGCTGCTGTCGATACTGCATTTGCATTAGCCATGTTGCGCTGCTCTCCCGCCGAAAATAATGTCGCGATAAATGCTTTTGGTTAAGCCGGGTCAGGCTTTCCGGAATCCGACCTGTTTACCACAAAAGACCCCTCTTTCCTACCCGTGCCGGTGTGCCCTATGATCTTCCGGTATGTTCTGACAGGCTAATCATTATGCTTTATGGCACTAAACGAGAAACATATCGACAGGTCTTTCTGGACAGTTGGCGGGCCTACCGGGAGGGCCGACCGCTGGAAGGGGTGCAGACGCGGATTGTCGCCGTCATTATCCGCCATCCGGAATATCATGCCCTGCTCGGCGAGGCGCAGCAGGGACTGGAACAGGATTTTCCGCCCGAGCAGGGACGGACCAACCCCTATATGCACATGTCCCTGCATGTAGGGCTGGAGGAGATGTTGGCATTGGGACAGCCTGCGGGTATCGTGGAGCTCTTCGACAGCGCGCGCCGCAAGCTGGGTGAAACCGGCGCCGAACATCTTTTCGTGGACTGTCTGGGAGAAATGATGTGGCAGGCTCAGAGGGCCAGGCGGGCCCCTGAACCGGCGGCACTATTGCCTTGCGTGCGCCGTGGGCTGGGTTTGCCGGAGACGGTGGGCTGAGCGGCGGCACCAATCGAACATTACTCGGATGGAGAACAACAGCATGATGGAGGGCGTAAATCAGACGGCGACGGGCGCGGAGCAGGTACACTGGCATCTGGAAGATCTCTATGCCGGGGTGGACGACCCTCGGCTGGCCGAGGACCTGCACTGGGCGGACCGCGCAGCGACGCGTTTCGCCGAGGTCTATCGTCCCGGTTTGGGGGGGCTGAACGCGGCGCAACTGGCGGCGGCCCTGGAGCAGTTGGAAGCCATCCGCCAACGCATCGGCCGGGTGGGTACCTTTCGTTACCTCAGCTATGTGACCCATGCTGATCAGCCGGCGTATGGCGCCGCCCTGCAGGCCTACGAGGAGGCGGCTACGGCCATTCAGAATCAACTGATCTTCTTCGATATCGCCTGGAACGCCGTGGACGATGCAAGGGCCGGTGCCCTGCTGGCCGATCCCGCGCTGGCACACTGGACGCACCTGCTGAGCAACTGGCGCAAGTACCGTGATCACCTGCGCAGTGAAAGTGAAGAGCAGATATTGTCGGAAAAACGGGTGACCGGGCGGGGGCTCTGGGAGCGGCTTTTTGATGAGACATTGACGGAAATGCGCTTTCCTCTGCGCGACAAGCAGATGAGCGAGCAGGAGGTATTGACGCTGTTGTCCAATCCCGACCGGGAGTTGCGCCGGGATGCGGCAGAATCCCTCAGCAAAGGGCTGGAAGGGCGTTTGCATACCCTCACCACCTGTTTCAACGCCATCCTTGCCGACAAGTCCCTGGATGACCGCCTGCGCCGCTATCCCCACTGGCTGAGCGAACGCAATCTGAGCAATGAAATCTCCGACAACATGGTTGAGGCGCTGGAACAGGCCGTGGTCGGACGCTACGGGCTGGTGGCCCGCTATTACCGGCTCAAGGCCAAATTGCTGAACCTCTCGCCCTTGATGGATTATGACCGCTATGCGCCGTTGCCCGGCGGTGACCGGCGTTACGACTGGGCGGAGTGCCGACGCATCGTGCTGGCGGCGGTGACGGATTTTTCGCCGGAACTGGGAGCCATCGGCCAGCGCTTCTTCGATGAGGGCTGGATCGATGCAGCATTGGCGCCGGGCAAGCGGGGCGGGGCCTTTGCCCATCCGGTGACTCCCGACGTGCATCCCTACCTCATGGTCAACTATACCGGCACGGTGCGGGATGTGATGACGGTGGCCCACGAATTGGGGCACGGTATCCACCAGTATCTCGCCCGCGGGCAGGGTTACCTGAACGCCGATACCCCCCTGACCACTGCGGAAACGGCTTCCGTTTTCGGTGAAATGTTGACCTTCGAGCGGCTGATGCGCGAGGAGCAGGATCCCCGGCGGCGTCTCGGCCTGCTCTGCGGCAAAATCGAGGACACCTTTGCCACGGTGTTCCGGCAGATGGCCATGCACCGCTTTGAGGTGGTGATGCATGGCGCTCGCCGTGCCGAGGGCGAGCTGAGCAAAGATCGCCTGGCGGAGCTGTGGATGCAAACCCAGACGGAGCAGTTTGCCGAGAGTATCCAGTTCAGCCCCGGTTACCGCTGGTGGTGGAGCTATATTCCTCACTTCATCGGCTCGCCGGGCTATGTGTATGCCTATGCCTTTGGGGAACTGCTGACGCTGGCGCTGATTCAGCGCTATCGGGCGGCTCCCGCCGACTTTGTGCCCGGTTATACCGCCATGCTGAAACTCGGCGGGAGCAAGGCGCCCGCCGAGGTGGTGGCGACAACGGGCATCGATCTGGAAGATCCGGAAATCTGGTCGCGGGCGCTGGATTACATGTCCGGGATGGTGGATGAGGCCGAGAAACTGGCGGGGGTACGCTGATATGCGTCGGGAAACGGACAGCATGGGGGTTATGGAGGTGGAAGACGACGCCCTCTGGGGTGCCCAGACCCAGCGCTCCCTGCGTTATTTCGCCATCGGTACGGAGCAGATGCCCCTGCCGGTGATCCACGCCCTGGCGCGGATCAAGCGGGCGGCCGCCTCGGTGAACGCCGGACTGGGTCTGCTGGATGCGACGCTGGCCGAAAAGATCAGCGATGCTGCGGCGGAAGTCGTCGTGGGGCGCTGGGATACGCAGTTTCCCCTGCGGGTCTGGCAGACGGGCAGCGGCACCCAGAGCAACATGAACGTCAACGAGGTCATCGCCAACCGGGCCAATGAAATGGCGGGGCAGCCCCGGGGCAGCAAGGCGCCGGTACACCCCAACGATCACGTCAATCTGGGCCAGTCTTCCAACGATGTTTTTCCGTCGGCCATGCATATTGCGGTGGCTTTGGCGGTGCATCAGGGGCTTTTGCCCGCCTTGGCGCACCTGGAAGGGACACTGGAGCGCAAGACGGAGGACTTTGCCCACCTCATCAAGGTCGGGCGTACCCATCTGATGGATGCGGTGCCACTGACTCTGGGGCAGGAGTTCTCCGGTTATCTGGCGCAATTGCAGCAGGGTGTCCGCAGCCTGGAGCAGACCCTGCCCGGTCTTTATGCCCTGGCACTGGGCGGCACGGCGGTCGGTACCGGACTCAACTGCCACCCCGATTTTGCCGGTGCGGTGGCTACGCGTCTGCATGCCGAGCTGGGCCTGCCTTTTCGCCCGGCGGCCAATGCGTTCGCCGCCCTGGCGGGACATGAAGCGCTACTGCAGTTGAGTGCGGCGCTACGTGGCCTGGCCATGTCCCTGATGAAGATCGCCAACGATATCCGCTGGATGGCCTCCGGCCCACGGGCCGGTCTGGGCGAACTGCATCTCCCGGAAAACGAACCCGGTTCCTCCATCATGCCCGGCAAGGTGAATCCCACTCAGGCCGAGGCCCTGACCATGGTCTGCGTGCAGATTTACGGCAACGACGCGGCCATTGCCTTCGCCGCTTCCCAGGGCAATTTTGAGCTGAATGTCTACAAGCCGATGATTGCCTACAACATCCTGCAGTCCATCGTGCTGCTGGGCGATGCTGCCCGTTCCTTCAGCGATCACTGTCTGCGCGATTTGCAGCCCGTAGAAGGCCAGCTCCGCCGGAACATGGAAGAGTCGCTGATGCTGGTCACGGCCCTGACACCTGTGATCGGTTATGAAAAAGCTGCTATTGTCGCCCAGCATGCCCATCGCGAAGGCTGCACCTTGCGAGAAGCCACCTTGGCGCTGGGTTATCTTTCCGGTGAAGATATCGACCGGCATCTGCGTCCGGAGGCGATGCTTTAGTGCTTGTGTCTCTGGTTTGCCCGAGTAAACTGCCACCAGAATGCCGGAATCCATGCAGACATCAGAAGGGGATTGATCATGATTTTGATTTTAGAGGCCGACCTCGGCGAACAATCGCCGATCTTTCAGCAACTGCTGACCCATCTGCGTGGCCTTTCCGGTATTCACTTTCGGGTCCATCAGGAACAGGGTGCGGAGCAGGTACTTAGTGAAATCTACCTGATCGGTGATACCAAGTCGTTGCGGATAGAAGACATGGAAGCTCTGCCCGGTGTCGAGCGTGCCGTTCGCGTGTCCCGGGAATATCGGTTGCTGGGCCGCCATACCGGTGATCAGCGTACCCATGGTTTTGATTACAACGGGGTGCGTTTCAGCCAGGATAATCTCAACGTGTTTGCTGGGCTCTGCGCAGTGGATACTCCGGAGCACGTCGAGCAGATGCTGCGCGCGCTGCAGGAAAATGGCCAGGTATGCACCCGCATGGGTGCCTACAAACCCCGTACCAGTCCTTACGCCTTTCAGGGGCACGGCAAGGACTGCCTGCCCTGGGTTTTTGAACTCGCCGGCAAGTACGGTATGCGCGTCATCGCCATGGAGATCCTCCACGAGTCGCATATGGATGAGATCCGTGAGGCGCTGGAGAAGACCGGCCATCCGACCGGGGTCATGCTGCAGATCGGTACCCGCAATACCCAGAACTTCGAGTTGCTGAAGGCGGTGGGGCGGCAGCAGGAACTTCCCGTTCTGCTCAAGCGTGGTTTTGGCATTACCCTGGAAGAATCCCTCAATGCCGCCGAGTATCTGGCCTCGGAGGGGAACACGAAAGTGGTCTTCGGGCTGCGCGGCATGAAGACGAATCTGGGCGATCCGCACCGCAACTTCGTGGATTTCGCCCAGGTGCCGGTCGTGAAGCGGCTGACCCGGATGCCCGTCTGCATTGATCCGTCCCATTCGGTGGGCAGCCGCGATGCGGGGCCGGATGGCATCATGGATGTGTTTCATGTGACCGCGCAGGGCGTGGTGGCGGGTGCCAACATGATCCTGGTGGACTTCCATCCGGATCCGGCGACGGCGCTGGTGGATGGCCCGCAGGCCCTGCTGCTGGAAGAACTGCCGTGGTTCCTGGAAGACGTGCGTCTGGCCCGGGAAGCCTATGAAGGACGCAGATTGTTGGCAGCCGCGCAGACCGCTATTTAACCCGCATGCCGGGTTGGGCTCCGCTGTCGGGAGAGAGCAGGAAAGGGCCGCCCTCCGGCCCGCTGGCGGCAAGCACCATGCCCTCGGACAGGCCGAAACGCATCTTTCTGGGCGCCAGATTGGCGACCATCACGGTCAGCCTGCCGACCAGGCTGGCTGGATCGTAAGCGCTCTTTATGCCGGCAAAGACCGAGCGGGTGCCCTCGCCAATATCCAGGGTGAGGTGCAGTAGCTTGTCCGCGCCTTCCACGCTGTCCGCGGCAACAATCCGCGCAATGCGCAAATCCACCTTGCTGAAGTCGTCCATGCCGATAAAGGGATTCTCCTCCCTGGCCTCGGCAGGTACGGGCGTGGGCGCTGGCGCCGTCGCCATGCCTGGGGCTGTCGCGGGGCTTTCTGCAGGATTCTGGATCAAGGCGTCCACCTGGGTTTTTTCCATACGTTGTAAAAGATGGGTGTAGGGCAGGATCTGGTGATCGAGAAGCGGCCTGGTCAGGCCCGCCCAGTCCAGTTCGCACTGCAGGAACTCCAGCGCTTTGCGCGACAGTTCCGGCAGAACGGGGCTGAGCAGGGTGATCAGCATCCGGAAGCCGTTCAGAGTGACCGTAACGACCCGGTGCAGGGACTCGTGCTGGGCCGGGTCTTTGGCCAAAGTCCAGGGAGCGTTCTGGTCCACATAGGCGTTGATCTGATCGGCCAGCGCCATGATGTCGCGCATGGCCTTGCCATATTCCCGTCCGGCGTAGGCCTCGCCGATAACCTCCTGGGTCTGCAGCAGCCCATCATAAAACGCCTGATCCTTGCCCAGGGAAGCGGCCAGTCGGCCCGCAAAGCTGCGATGGATGAAACCCGCCGCGCGCGAGGCCAGATTGACTACCTTGCCGACCAGATCGCCATTGCCCCTGAGCAGGAAATCTTCGAGATTGAGGTCGATGTCTTCCACATGGCTGTTGAGCTTGGTGGCGATGTAATAACGCAGGAACTCGGGATTCAGATGTTGGAGATACTGCCCCGCGGTAATGGAGGTGCCACGCGACTTGCTCATTTTGGCGCCATTTACCGTCAGGTGTCCGTGGGCAAATATACCCGTCGGCAGGCGGTGTCCGGAGCCCTTGAGCATGGCCGGCCAGAACAGGCCGTGAAAATAAATGATGTCCTTGCCGATAAAATGATAGATCTCGGCAGTGGAATCCGGACCCCAGTAATCGGCTAAACTGCGGCCGTGGGTCGCGCACCAGTGCTGGGTGGCGGCCATGTAGCCGGGCAATGCATCCAGCCAGACATAAAAGAATTTGCCCGGGGCGTCGGGAATGGGAATGCCGAAGTAGGGGGCGTCGCGGCTGATGTCCCAGTCGGACAGGCCGATGCTGAACCATTCATCGAGCTTGTGGGCGATTTCTTCCTGCAGGGTACCACTGTGAATCCAGCGCTGGAGGAAGTCGCTGAAATCCCCGAGCTGAAAAAAGTAGTGCTCCGAGTTGCGGCGCTCGGGTACGGCGCCGGAGACCGCGGAAACAGGGTTGATAAGGTCGGTGGGGCTGTAAGTGGCGCCGCAGACCTCGCAGCTATCCCCATACTGATCCGCTGCGCCGCAGCGCGGGCAGGTGCCGCGAATGAAGCGGTCGGGCAGGAAAATACCGGCGACGGGATCGTAGGCCTGTTCGATTTCGCGGACGTTGATGTAATCCGCTGCCCGCAGGGCACGATAGATACTCTGAGAAATTTCAAAGTTTTCCGGCGAGTGGGTGCTGTGATACAGATCGAACTGAATACCGAAGCCGGTGAAGTCGCGCAGATGATCGCTGTGCATGCGGGTGATGAGTTCTTCTGGCGTGATGCCCTCGCTCTGGGCACGGAGCATGATCGGCGTGCCATGGGCATCATCGGCGCAGACATAGACGCAGTCGTGGCCCCGCAGGCGCTGATAGCGGGCCCAGATGTCGGTTTGGGTGTACTCCACCAGATGCCCGAGGTGGATGGGGCCGTTGGCGTAG